>URNE01000155.1 GCA_900549045.1 uncultured bacterium
TTTTCTTGCTCCGAAGTCGATATTTCAATTTGCTCAACCGCAAAGTTGGCATGCATGAAGTTCAGGCAGAGCGCAACCGTTCCCGCACTGTTTTTATCCCAGACCAGCGGAACGGTGTAACGGATCGGGCGGGTGTCCACGATGTTCGAGATGCGTCCGATGTGTGTTCCCTCCGCAACGCCGTTTTCAGGATTTTTCCGGATCGCGAAGATTTCGAGCCAGAGACTGCCCTGCGGACGGAGCGTGAAGGAGACGGAGCAGGGTTCCGTGACTTGAATGTACGGACTTTGGAACTTGGTCTCCCCGAATTCCAGAATCTGCATCCGCCCGGTCGCCTTGTCGAACCTGCTGGCGGATTTCTGCTTAATGGATGCGTCAAGTTTCCATGTGCGGAGCTGTGCCGCATCGAGGTTCAGCGTCCTTCCGTTCTTTGCGGGTGGAAGATAGCGGAACAGATAAAGCGATTTTGTCTTTTTCCGGTTGGCGAATCCCCGCTCGACAAGCTGGAGATTCATTGTTTTGCAGGCTTCGCCGGGGGGATTCCGCGTCAGAAACCAGACCGGGGCGCCGGAGGGGGAGAAGCCGTTGACAAATGAACGGAACTGCGCGGAGTCTTTCCCCCAGAGTTCGTCGAGGACGAAAATGCGCCTTATTCCGGAATAATAGCTGATTCTGGCCCCCTGTTCCATGTCGGTCAGCAGGACATCCTCCTCTTTCGCCGTTTCGCGAAGCGTTTTGCAGACGGCGAGGAGAACCGCGTCCTGCGGAGGAATGCGGAAAGTTTTCAGGATCGAACCGGCGATTGCGAGGAGAGCGAAAACGATCAGCAGAATCCGCAGAATCTTTGTTTTTTTCTCCTTTGCCGCGGGGATGAAATGGACTGCGGCCCGGGCAAGGACGATCATGCCTCCCGCCGTCAGCATCGCCGCCGGAATCAGAAATATGGAATAGTAGCGGGCGGAATAAGCGGCGCTTGCCCAGCGCCACAGCCAGGCGAAGCCCCCGAGCGCGGCGAAAAGCAGAATCCACTTCCATTGTTTGCGGAAATAAAGCGCAAGGAAGACCGCTCCCGCGCAGGCGGTCACAAACAGTTGAATGTGCAGAATTTCGATGATTTTGTTGATGCTTTCCCAGAAACTCATTGCAGCACCCCCAGTTTTTTCAGCAGCGGACCCAGATAAAACAGCAGCGGGAAGGTTGATTTTTCCGGCGTCATGAGCATGAATGCCAGAGGATAGGCGACTGCGTATGCCGCGGCAAGCCAGCCCCATGCTTTGAATGCGAGTTTCCAGGAACAGAGTTTCCAGAAAGCCGCTCCGCCGAAAAAGAGGATCGCCGCCGCCGGGAGAAAGAAGGCTTCTATCCGGGTGCACATCGCGACGGCCGCCGTCAGAGCCATTCCCGCGCCTGCGAACCGGCGTCCGCTGCGGAAGAACGCCGACGCGCAGAAGAGAAACGCCGCCGCTCCTGCCAGATACGGAAGTTCGCGCTGGATTTCCAGAGACAGCGAGAGCAGGGAGGAGCTGAACGCCAGAATCAGAACGGTCAGAACCGCAAATTCCGTGTTGCCGGAAATCTGACGGCACAGCAAGTAAACCATGCAGAGAAACAGAACGCCGGAAAACGCGCAGAGCAGCTGTCCGCAGAGCTCATGCGGCAGATGAAAGAGCGTAGCTCCGAGGCTCATGGCGGATATGAAAAGCGGAAATTGCGCGTGCGCCGAATGGAGAAAACAGGTTTCCCGGCAAACCGGGTCTCCCCAGAGTTTCGCGCTTTCCAGATAGGCGATGCCGTCTCTGGAAAGCAGCGGAGAGAGCCGATGCAGAAGCAGCAGCTGAAGCAGAAAGAGAAAAATGATTCCGGCAAGAATCAGAAGTGTGCGTTTGTGTTTCATTGTTCCAGTTTCTTTACGACTTTGCAGGGATTTCCGGCGGCGATTGTGTGCGGCGGAATGTCGCGGGTCACCACGCTTCCCGCGCCGACGACGCTTCCCGCGCCGATGGTCACGCCTTTCAGAACGACGACGCCGAGCCCGAGCCAGACGCCGTCTTCGATTACGACGGGGGCGTCTTTTCCCGCACGGGGATCATCGGAATGCCAGTCGGTGTCGCAGATGACCGTATTTGCACCGCAGCGGACACGGTTTCCGAGGCGGACGCGCATCGCAGCGGCGATGCGCGTTCCGGAGAATCCGCATTCGGCGCCGATTTCCAGCACGGCGCCGGATTTCAGGGTCGTCAGGATGCAGGGCGCGGAAATTCCGATCAGATTGGAGGCCGGAGAGGAATTGAAAATGCAGTTTTTCCCGATTTCAATCCGGCCGCCCGGCAGACGGTGAAACACCGATTTCCCCTGAAAGCGGCATCCGGTTCCGAGTTTTACCCCGGTCAACCGGCTGTAAATGCGGTGAAACAGAGTCCAGAACATTCCGGAAATCATCGAGTGCAGACATTGCCAGTAATGAAATTCGAGTATTTTCATGAAGCCCGGATCTCCTTTGATTCCAGTTGTTTCTTTTCGGGGAAACGGAAGTATTTTCCGCGGATTTCCTCATCGGTCGCGTTGCGGATTCCCGGGCAGCAGGCGAGACCCGCAAGGAACCAGATCATGACGTCGGCCACGGAATAGACGGGCAGACCGAACGGGAGGAGCATTGCGATTCGGATCAGCAGAAGTCCCGCCGCCGCTTTGCAGAACAGGTTTTTCCCGAAGAATCCGTAAATGGCGCACAGCAGCAGCGGCAGGATGAAGAAGACCAGATAGAGATATCCTCCGCGCAGAATCAGATGAAGGACGCCGGTTTCGATTTCATAACGCCAGGTCGGAACCGGGGTGGTGAACTTCGGACAGAAGTATTTGCCGTTCAGGCCGCGCCCGGTGATCCAGTCGTCCGGAGTTTCGTCAAGGTCGTCCATCAGATACTCATTGATGCTGGATCTGGAGTCCTCCAATCCGCGTTCCATGATATGCCCGAACAGGCGGGAGTCGGTGTAGCTGTCGATCGCGATCAATGCACCAGCCACGATCGCGCAGAGGAGAACGGTTTTCAGCAGTTTGAAACGCAGATAAAACGCCAGCAGACCGAGCATGACAAAATACACAATCCCCGTCCGGCCCGCGCCGCGGAGCTGCATGACAAACGCTATGAACCAGATTCCGAAGTTGAACAGATTGCAGGATTTCGGCAGATACGGCGAGAAGAAAATCAGAAAAATGTTCAGCATTCCTATTGAGATAATGACGTTGGCGAGGAAGCGGACGGTTGGCGTTTCATCGATCCCGAGCAGTTCAACTTCATCGTACGAGCTGAGCAGCAGATACGGCGAATTGACCAGAAAGAGAACGAGGAAGCAGACTCCGGTCACAATCCCGAGCTTTGCCAGACGCGGCATCGTTTCCGGCGTAAGCTCCTGCCGGAACGCAAAAACCGGAAGCAGACTCAGCGCGTAATATTTGTAGCACAGGATGTAGCTGATGACTCCGCCCGTGCTCATGTCTTCGAAAATGCTCCAGTCTCCGTTGAATACGCGGAGCAGAATCCCCCATTGGATCAGGCAGAGCACAACCCAGGTGAAGGAGATGAAGCGTGTGCAGACCGGTTCTTTCTTCGAACGTCCCTGCCAGATCCCGTATAGGAAAAGCCCGATGCTGACGAGCGAGAACAGCGCGTAGAACGCCGTCATGTGAAAGATGTAGTAAAAGAGTTCTCCGAACGCATGAAGGAGAACTGCGCAGAGCATGTAAAGAATCGGAGGCATTATCCGGCGATCTCCCTGTAAATCCGCATCATCTCTTCGCAGATCGCATTGCGGTCGTGCCGTTTCGCCGCCGCGTCCGCGCCCGCTGCGGAGAGCTTTTCCGTCAGTTCCGGATCGCGGAAAACGGAACAGACGTGAGCTGCCAGCATCTCCGTTTCTTCAAAGCGGTAGAGCAGGGCGGCGCCGCCTGCGGCGAAATCCGGGATTCCGCCGGCGTAGGAGGCTATGCACGGAACGCCCGTCAGCTGAGCTTCGCCGAGCGAATTCGGACTGTTCTCAATGCTGGAGGGACAGATGAACACATTGCATCGTTTCAGTTCCGCGACCATCCGTTCCGGCGGGCAGAGTCCGAGCGCTTCAAAATGTTCCCGGAGTCCGAGACGTTTTATCAGGCTTGCGATGTAGTTCGCGTAGAGAGAAAATTTCAGCTTTTCCCGCAGCGTTTTTCTGGAGAAAATATTGCCGCCCGCGAGACGGATTTTCGTATCCGGGAACTCGCGCAGGATCAGCGGCATCGCCTTGAGCACCTGATGCAGTCCCTTCAGCGGAGCGGCTCCCTGCGAGAGGAAAATCGTGTGCGGTTCGCACTCGGAGCGGGTCCAGCGCGCATGGTAGAACGGTTCGCGGAGCATCTCGTTGCAGAAGTGATACTTCGCCGACGGGTTGACCGCCCAGAGATGCACGCGGTCCCATTCGGTCCGCCCGATGAAGTGTCCGCATGTTTTCATATACTCGATTTCGAGCCGTCCCTGCTCCGCCATCCGCTGCGGCAGTTTCAGAAGCGATGGACGCAGATAATCCTGAAGGGTCCGGTATTTTTTCAGCTCGCCGCGTTCGATCCCTCCGAGACTGTAGCGGGCGTAAACCTCAACAAGTCCCTGAATGGAGACAACGGCATGAGCGTTTCCGCATTCGCGGATCCACTCCAGCCCGTACGCGTATTCGGTTCCGTGAATGTGAATGATTTCGGGCGCGAAACTCTGTTGAATCGCTTTCCAGCATCCGGAGCGTTTTGCCTGCGGAAGAATGAAACGGCAGATTCCGCCGACCTCTTTTTCCACAAGTTCCCCGACGGGTCCGGTTGAGGCGACTGCCAGTTCAAGATCCGGGCGCGCTCCGGTCAGAAATCCGGCGAGTGCGGACATCCAGCCTCCGGTGACGGGAGCGTCCCATCCCATCGCCCGGCAGGTATCCGGAAGCGGAATGTTTGTGATCCACAGAACCTTCATTTTTCCTCCTTCGCGAAAATGGAGGATTCGATCAGCGCTTTGAGCTTCCGATAGTAATTGCGCTCAAAATAATCATCCGTCTTTCCCTGCGGGGGATTCTGAAGGATCTTCCTGAGAATCGGCTCGACGTCGTCGAGAGTCTCCGCGGTGTAAACACGGTCGTCGTAAACTCCGCGGAACCACTCCGCTCCGGTGATGACCTTGTGGTCGGTTGTCTTGAGAATGATGACCGGAGTTTCCGCAATCAGCGAGAATATTGTTCCGTGGTAGCGGTCGGTGACGATTGCGCGGTATCGGGAATAACGCCTGAAAATCTCCTCCAGATAATGCTGGAGATGTTTGCGGAGTTCCGTCGCTCTGACGGGAACCGTGGTGTCGGAGAGTTCCGTTTCAACGAACGCCGCAAGTTTTTTGCGCAGATTCGCGATTTCCTCGTCGGAGTACTTCTTTTCTCCGTCGTTGCGGCAGCAGAAGAGCACTTTTTCGCGTGGCGAATCGAAGTGATATTTCCCGATCAGCGAAGTGACGATGTCTGGATAAAGATGAACCGCGAGGTCGGGGAACATGGCTCTGGCCTGCTCAAATGAAATGCGGTCGCGGGCGAGAAAGAGCATTTTCCGCGCCCGGTTGCACGCGAGCGCCGTTCTGCGCCGGTTCTCTTCATGAACAAAGAAGACGGTCTGCGGCATCATGACCATCGGCTGCTCCGGAAATTCCGTCGCAATCAGACGGTGCATTTCGTCGTGGAGTCCGCCGAGATCCTGCGTCGTGTAACCGCTCTGGAAGAAAATCAGGTCGTCCGGTTTCAGCGCTTTGCGGAAAAGATCCATGAAGCCGAAGCGTCTGGAAACGACGGTTTCCGCTTCCAGTTCCACGATTTCGTGTTCCGGATAATTTGCTCTCAGCCATTTGCCGATGCAGTGGTATTGCGCCAGATCGCCGAGGTTCGAATGCATGGTAACGCCGAGATAGAAAATCCGCTTTTTACCGGACTGAAGCTTCGCCAGAGTCTTTGTCTGCCGGCGGATATGGCAGTCGTGAAAGAAATCGACAATCATCCGGTATGGCGGACGGAGAATTTTTTTTATCAGAGGGTGCATGTGGATCCTTTGCTGTTATCGGCGGAGCAGCCTGCGGATGAGTTTGACGGGAAAGAGAAAACGGTATTTCGCTTTTAACATCAGCAGCTTGTATGCGGCC
>URNE01000156.1 GCA_900549045.1 uncultured bacterium
TTTTCCGGAATTCCCGCCTGTGGGGATCAGAAAATACAGACCCGGGGGAGCGCCTTGAGAGAGAGGGAGTCTGTGCGCAACGGACGTCGACGCTCCCCCGGGACCTGTATAAATTCCTTACAGAGTGTTCAGGTAATCATTCACCTTCGCAGCGACCTGACGGCCGGAGGCAATCGCGCGGACCACAAGAGAGGGTCCGGACTTGACGTCTCCGGCGGCGAACACTCCGGCAACCGCCGTTTCGCCATCCGGGTTCGCCTTGATGAGATTGCGCTCGAGGGACAGTCCGAGCTGGGCGGGGTAGAGATCCTCCGCCGGAATTCCGGTAAAGCCCATCGCGAGAAGAACCAGATCCGCCTGAATCTCAAACTCTTCGCCCTTTTCCGTGAACTTCAGCGGCTTGCCCTGCGGCGAGAACTCCCAGTCTGCGAGCACGCACTTGACGCCTGCGACTTTGCCGTCTTTGCCGAAGAACGATTTCGTCGCAATGTTCCACTTCCGTTCGCAGCCTTCCATATGGCTGGAGGAGGTGCGGAGCATGTACGGCCACATCGGCCACGGCGTGTTGACCGAACGCTTCTCCGGCGGCTGCGGCATGATTTCAACCTGAACGACGGACGCCGCGCCCTGCCGGATCGAGGTTCCTACGCAGTCGGAGCCGGTGTCGCCGCCGCCGATCACGAGAACCCGCCTGCCCTTTGCCGAATACGGATGTTCGCCCGTGTGTTCGCCGGAAACCAGACGGTTCTGCTCCGCGAGGAACTTCGTCGCGGGAAGAATGCCGTCGAGTTCGCGTCCGGGAATCTTGAGATCGCGCGGCTGACGGGTTCCGGCGGCGACGACCACGGCGTCGAATTTGCGCTTCAGGTATTCGCCGGAGATGTCGACGCCGATGTTGACGCCGGTTTCGAATTTCACGCCTTCGGCCTCCATCAGCTTGACGCGGCGTTCAATGATCTCTTTTTTGAGTTTGAAATCGGGAATGCCGTAGCGGAGGAGTCCGCCGGCTTGGAGATCGCGCTCATAGACCGTGACTTTGTGTCCGTGCTGATTGAGGATCGTCGCGGCGGCAAGTCCGGAGGGACCGGCGCCGATGACGGCGACCGATTTTCCGGAACGTTTTGCCACGTGCCGGACCTTCACAAGTCCCTTTTCGTAAGCCTGTTCCACAATGTAGCGTTCAATCTGGCGAACCGTGACCGGTTCGAAATTGAGACCGCAGGTGCAGGAGCCTTCGCAGAGAGCGGGGCAGATGCGCGAGGTGAATTCGGGGAACGGGCTTGTGGAAGAGAGCAGGTTCCAGGCGTCCTCGAGACGGCCGTTGGCGACCGCCTCGTTGAATTCGGGGATCTGGTTGCCGAGCGGACAGCCGGTTCCGTGGCAGAACGGAATGCCGCAATCCATGCAACGTTCCGCCTGAATTTTCAGAACTTCCGGATTCGGGGGAACTTCCACTTCCTTGAAGTCGAGCTTGCGCTCCTCGAGCGGACGATATGTATGCGCCTGACGCTGAACGTCATAGAATGCGCGTTTCAGATTCTTTCCCATAACAGTTGCCTCCTTCTCTCAATCAGTTGCTGTGCCTGGCGCGGTTGATTTCGGCGTCGTCCTTGTGCATCTTGCCGAGCGCCTGACGGTATTCGACCGGGAAGACCTTCACGAATTTCGGGATCATGTCCTCCCATTCGCGCAGGATGCGTCCGGCTTTCGGGCTGCCGGTGGCGGCTTCGTGTTCCTTGATCAGGGAGAGAAGAAGTTCCTCGTCTTCCGATCCCTTGCGGATCGACTCAAGGTCCACGGTCGCAAGGTTGCAGCGCAAGTCGAAGTCGCCGGTTTCATCGAGCACGTAGGCGATACCGCCCGTCATGCCGGCGGCGAAGTTCATGCCCGTCTTGCCGAGGACGATCACCAGACCGCCTGTCATGTATTCGCAGGTGTGGTCGCCCGTTCCTTCCACGACCGCGGTCATGCCGCTGTTGCGGATGGCGAAACGCTCGCCCGCGAGTCCGTTGATGAACATCTTTCCGGCGATTGCGCCGTAGCCGATGACGTTGCCGACGATGATGCTCTCCTCCGGAACGAAGCGGCTTTCAGAGGGCGGACGGACCACGATCTTTCCGCCCGAGAGCCCTTTGCCGACGTAGTCGTTCGCCTCGCCCTTGAGGGTCAAGGTGACGCCTGCCGCAAGGAATGCTCCGAAGCTCTGTCCGGCGCAGCCGCTGAACTCGACCTTGATCGTGTCTTCCGGCAGTCCCTTGTGTCCGTAGCGCGACGCGATGTGGTAGCTCAGGCGCGTTCCGACGCTGCGGTCTTTGTTGCGGAGCGGAAGGTAGAGAAGCGCCTTCTCGCCCTTTTCGATGGAGTCGGTCAGACGCGGAATCAGCTTCTCGTCGTCGAACGTCGCGGGGCGTTCCTGCTTCCGCGAGGACTTGCGCGGCAGATCGTCCGGAGTGACCTGGGCGAAAATGCGGCTGAAGTCAAGGTTCCGCGTCTTCCAGAACTTCAGGGCTTCGGCGGTGTCGAGCAGATCGGAGCGTCCGACCGCCTCGTCGATGGAGTGAAGTCCGAGGCTTGCGAGCACTTCTCGCGCCTCTTCAGCAATATAGAGCAGGAAGTTCTTGACGTGTTCAGGTTTGCCCTTGAAGAGCTTGCGGAGTTCCGGATCCTGCGTTGCGATACCGACCGGGCAGGTGTTGTCGTGGCACTTGCGCATCATCAGGCATCCCATGGAGACCAGAACCGTGGTTGCAAATCCGAACTCCTCCGCACCGAGCAGGGCGCCGATCACGACATCGCGTCCGGTCTTGAGCTGTCCGTCGACCTGTACGCGGATGCCGTCGCGGAGCTTGTTCAGGCGCAGAGTCTGCTGGGTTTCGGCAAGGCCGATTTCCCACGGGAGCCCGGCGTGCTTGATGCTGGAGAGCGGGCTTGCTCCGGTTCCGCCGTCGTGTCCGCTGATGAGAACCACATCCGCATGACCTTTTGCAACGCCCGCAGCAACCGTTCCGACGCCGAGTTCGGAAACGAGCTTCACGGAAACGCGCGCCTTCGGGTTTGCGTTGCGGAGGTCGAAGATCAGCTGCGCAAGGTCTTCGATCGAGTAGATGTCATGGTGCGGCGGGGGCGAAATCAGCGTCACGCCGGGGGTGGAGTGACGGACGCGGGCGACGAGGTCGTTGACCTTGTGTCCGGGAAGCTGACCGCCTTCGCCCGGCTTCGCGCCCTGGGCGATCTTGATCTGAAGTTCCTTTGCGTTCGCAAGGTATTCCGCCGTAACGCCGAAACGTCCGGAAGCGATCTGCTTGATTGCGCTGGAAAGGCTGACTTCACCGGGCTTCGTCACATAGCGCGCCGGGTCTTCGCCGCCTTCGCCGGAGTTGCTCATGCCGCCGAGCTCGTTCATAGCGCGGGCGATCGTGGTGTGGGCTTCCGGGCTGATGGAACCGTAGGACATTGCGCCGGTCACAAAGCGCTTGACAATTTCGGATGCGCTTTCGACTTCCTCAAGCGGAACCGGCGTGGTCTCTTTGAATTTGAAGAGTCCGCGCAGAGTGCAGATGCCGTGCTCGCGCTCGTTGATGAGCTTGGTGTACTGTTTGAATTTGCCGTAGTCGTTGTTGCGGACCGCCTGCTGGAGCAGAGTGATGGTCTCCGGAGTCCACAGATGACTCTCGCCGTCCTTGCGGAACTTGTACTGACCGCCGGAGGGGAGCAGATAGGGCTGTCCGAACGTTTCGCCGCGGGCGGCGTTCACACGGAGAGCGACTTCGTGTTCAATCTCCTTCAAACCGATGCCGCCGATACGGGAAGCGGTTCCGGTGAAGTATTTGGAAACCAGCTCGGAGCTGAGTCCGACGGCCTCGAACAGCTGGGCGCTGCGGAAACTGCGGAGGGTCGAGATGCCCTGTTTGGACATGATCTTGCGCAGTCCCTTGCAGATTGCGTGAATGTAATTTCCGGTCGCCGTGGCGGGATCGAGTTTGACTTTGCCTTCCTTGACGAGTTCGGAAACCGTTTCGAGTGCGAGGTACGGGTTGATTGCAGTCGCGCCGTAGCCGAGCAGCAGAGCGAAATGCATGACTTCGCGGGCGTCGCCTGTTTCCAGAATCACGCCCGAACCGCTGCGGATGCCGGCGGCAAGCAGACGCGCATTGACGGCGGATGCGGCAAGCAGAGACGGAATCGGGCTTTCCTCGTCCGTGAGGTCGCGGTCGCTCAGAATGATGACGTTCCGGCCTTCGCGAACCGATTTTTCCGCTTCCGCGCAGATGGATTCAAGAGCCTGTTCAAGTCCGATTTCCGGCGTATACGCGATCTTGATGGTCTGCGTGCGGAAATCCGGAAGATTCAAATCGCGAAGCCGTCCGAGATCCTCATCGGAGAGGATCGGCTGCTGCATCTTCACGAGATGCGCATGTTTCGGAGACTCCTCGAGAATGTTGCCGTGGTTGCCGATGTAGGTCATCAGCGTCATGACGGAAGCCTCGCGGATCGGGTCGATCGGCGGGTTCGTCACCTGGGCGAACAGCTGTTTGAAGTAGTTGTAAAGAATCTGCGGCTTTTCGGAGAGCACGGCGAGCGCGGCGTCATTGCCCATCGAGCCGATGGGTTCCTGTCCGTTCTGCGCCATGGCGGAGATCAGAA
This sequence comes from uncultured bacterium, assembly GCA_900549045.1. Taxonomy (GTDB): domain Bacteria; phylum Verrucomicrobiota; class Lentisphaeria; order Victivallales; family UBA1829; genus UBA1829. The sequence continues at coordinate 4,645 of URNE01000156.1, forward strand.
TGTCGAGATCTTCGCGGGAGTAGCCGAAGAGTTTCTGTCTGCGGGCGATGTCGTAACCGATCGCGGCGGGCGTCGCCTGGTCGAGAAAGCCGTTGATGGTGATGCGGTTTTCCTGAACCCAGCGGCGGTACGGCTGAAGACGCGCGACCTGCGATTTGATTTCCGCGTCGTAGCGGACGCGCCCGTTTTCGAGGTCGAGGTAGATCATCTGTCCGGGACCGAGGCGTCCATGTTCCAGCACGGCGCCGGGCGCGATGTCGAGCACGCCGGTTTCCGAAGCGAGAACGAAGGTGCGGTCGGCGGAAATGGTGTAGCGGGCGGGACGCAGACCGGAGCGGTCGAGCATGGCTCCGGCGTTGATGCCGTCGGAAAACGCGATGGCGGCGGGACCGTCCCACGGCTCCATGATCGCGGAATGATATTCGAAGAACCCGCGGACGTCCTGTCCGATATGGTAATCCTTGCCCCAGGCCTGCGGCACGAGCATCAGCATGGCGTGCGGCAGAGAGCGGCCGCCTTCCACAAGAAGTTCAAGCGCGTTGTCCAGCGAAGCCGAGTCGCTCTGTCCGTCCGGAATGACGGGGATGATTTTCTTGATGTTTTCGCCGAACAGCGGGGATTCCAGCATCGGTTCACGCGCTCTCATGTGATTGAGATTGCCGCGGATCGTGTTGATTTCACCGTTGTGCGCGAGATAGCGGAACGGGTGGGCGAGCGGCCAGGTCGGAAAGGTGTTCGTGCTGTAACGCTGGTGGACAATCGCAAGCGCGCTCTTGAAGTTTTCGCTTGCCAGATCCGGGTAGAACTTGGAAATCTGATGCGCGAGAAGCAGTCCTTTGTAAACAATGGAGCGGGAAGAGAGACTCACGACATAGGGACGGCCGCCCTTGAAGTCGATTTTGGCGGCTTCCTTCTCGAAAACCTTGCGGACGATGTAGAGGTTGCGCTCGAATTCATCCTGAGTCGCACCCTTCCTGCCGAGAAAGACCTGCTTGATGACCGGCATCGTTGCGGCGGCCGCCTTTCCGATTTTCGTCGGGTCGGTCGGAACGTCGCGCCATGCGAGCACGGGGAAACCTTCGCTCTTGCAGGCGTCTTCAAAGAGCGCGGAAGCTTTGGCAAGCTCCGCCGCTCCCGTGGGCAGAAAGAGCATTGCAACCGCGTATTCGCCCGCGGGTGGCAGAACGGCGGCAAGCTCTTTTTCACTGCGGAAGAGTTCATCGGGAATGTGCGTGAGAATGCCCGCGCCGTCACCGGTCTCGGGGTCGTATCCGGTTGCGCCGCGGTGCGTGAGACGGCGCAGCGCCTCAACGCCCATTTCCACGATGCGGTGCGACTTGCGGTTGTCAAGGTCGGCAATCAGACCGACGCCGCACGCATCGTGTTCCTGTTCGAAGTCGTAGAGTCCCTGCCCCCGTGGGAATTCGGGACGTCCCTGAAAGTTTTGTTGAACCATCGTTCAATCCTCCCTGTTGATTATCCGTTGCTGCCAGGGATATAGCATTCTTCGTGCCAACATCCATAAAACGACATCCGCCGGCA
>URNE01000157.1 GCA_900549045.1 uncultured bacterium
ACTTTCGCGATGGTTTCCGCATGGTGTCCGATGCCGAGTGCGAAGTGGTGAGTCGGTCCCTCCATGCACCAGCGGGAGAGGAAGGTTCGGACATCCGGCAGGAACTTGCCGTGGGTGTTTGTGTTTCCGGTCGGCGGGATCGGCGCCGATACGGATTCTCCCTCCGCAACAACAAACTTGAACTTGCCGTCCGCCTTTACACCGATGCTGAGCATGGTGATGGGACCGGTTTTGATATTGAATTCCACGCCTGCGCCGCTACCCGGCTTGCCGTGGTATTTCCTGAGACTGCGCAGAACCGGCTTGCGGTCGGCGATGTTCAGATGATGCGGTCCGTCGTGTCCGACCAGAACGGTGTCGCGGTTGAAGTCGATCGGGTGGAACTCCGCAAAGCTTCCGCCGATTTCCAGACGGTCCATGATGAGCATGGCGATGCAGGTCTTGATGTCGAATTCGCCGCACATCGGGAAGCCGGCTCCGGTGAGCAGGGAGTTGCCGACGATGAAGTTGGTGACGAGCTTGCGCATTTCGGTTCCCGCCGCCGCTTCGTAGTAGTAGGCGAAGCCGTCGAGCTGCTTTTTTGCAATGAAGCGTTCGAGCGCGACGGCCGCGCGGGAGGCTGTCAGCAGGTCGGCGTCGGTGAGTTTGGTCGTGACGGGGTCGGAGACAGGATCGGGGGTGTCGAAGAATCCGAGAATGCGTGCGGACATCTCCTTGACGGCGGGATCGTCCGCCGTGAGCGGAGCGAACTCCTCCATGACCTCATCCGGCTCGCACTGGACGACATGGCAGCCGAAGGAGGAGGTGACCGCCGTCGGGTCGGTCTGCATGTCGAGCATGGCTTCGAGAACGTGTCCCATGTGACCGAGGCGTGCCTTGCGGAGGTCGTGGCGGACGTGGGCGATGCGGCACCATTCGGCGAGCGCGGCGTCGGCTTTTTCATCGCCTTCAAGCATCCCGAGAATCACTTCCGCAACGGGTTTGCCCATGCGGACCGCAACGCCGGTGAATTCCGGAACGGAACAGAGGTCGTCGTTGCAGAGCTGCATGAAAGTCGTGGCGTGTTCATAGTCCATTGCGCTGCGCGGCTGGAGAGCGACGAGAACGACGGGACACTGCATTTCGCGGACGATTGCGCCGAAGGTCGCGCTGGTTCCGTAGGTGACCATGTCGACGAAGAGCACGTCGAGGTCGGCTGCTTTGAGTTTCGGAAGCGCTTCATAGGCGCGCCGGGCGTTGTCCGCCATTCCGAAGTCGGTGACGCTGACCGAGTTCGCTTTCAGCTTTTCGACGAGCACGGCCGTTTTTTTGTTCATTTCCTCGAGCAGACCGGGGAACTGGCCCCAGTAGGTGTCGAGTCCGACGGAGAGCACTCCGACGTTTGCGTTCAGCGGTTTTCTGCGTTCAATTTTCATGATAAATGCTCCTTGTTAGGTTGTTGTCCTTTTTCCGGAGCATAATATACATGTGTTTTGGCGGAAGCGTTTGGACAATCGTCGGCTTTGGCGAAAAAGAGCCGGAAAATCTTCATATTGTCCAAAGAAAATGCGTTTTACCGCGTTTTTTTCATTCTCGCCAGCTCCGCCGCGCGGCGGTAGTTCGCGCGCATGGAGTCGCGCCACAGACGTTTTGTCCGGGCGATGTCGACGGCGGAACGCGTTTCGCCGCGGCGCAGGCTTTGCGCGGCGGCGTCCGCATCCGCGTATTCAAAGGGAAGGCGGTTGAAATATTCCATTGCTTCGGGGACGGCGGCGGGACCGCCCGCATCGAGGATCGCCTTCCATGCGTCGCGGAGTTCATCCTGGCAGTCCAGCATGATGGTTCTCAGGACCACGCGGAGGAGCGTGTAGTAGCGTCCCGTCCACTCCGGATGATAGGTGAAGGAGGAGCCTGAAGCATACGGGTTGTAATCCGGATCGGAGCGGTACGTTTCGAACTTTTCATCATAGAGATCGCGGCGGATCGGCGGACGGCGCAGGGCGCTGCGGAGCGGTCCGCCGGGTGTGCCGGGATTGAAACACATGAGTTTCTGTCCTTCGGGCGAAAGCAGGAAAGCGATGAGTTCAACGGCGGCTTTCCGGTTCGGCGCGCCGCGCAGAAGCTGGATCGGGTCCGGGGAAACTGCGGTTCCTCCTTCGGGAGCGACATAGTTGAAATGCGGTTCGCCGCGGAACTGGATGGCGCTCCATTCCCGTTCGGTGAGTCCGTAGGTGTCGATTGCCATTCCGGCCGCCGCGGCTCCGGAGGCGACGTCGCGCGTGACCTTTCCGGCGCTGTCTGTGACGGTGAAGGCGTTTGCGACGATCCGTTTGATGAGATTGAGTCCTTCCTGCCATCCGCGCGCGGGCGAACCGAGTTCCGCCATTTTCTGCTGAATCATGATTTCAAAGCATTTGTTGATGGAACCTGATTTGCTGGGGTCGCCGATGACGATTTTGTTGAAGAAACGCGGTTCCCCGAGATCGGCCCACCGGCGCGGCGGGGTCTTGTCCTCCAGTTCCCGGATGCGGTCGTGGTTATAGCAGAGTCCGAAAGTGGAGAGACAGAGCCCGTAGTAACGTCCTTTCGGATCGTAGAGCAGTTCGCCGCCGAAGGACTGCGGAATGATTTCGGGTGCGAGCAGTTCCGGATGGAGTTCTTTGATTTTCGCGTCGACGGCGAAGCCTGCATCGGCGTTCCGCGCAAGCTCGAATGTTCCGCCGCCCGCCATGAGGTCGATGCCGATGGAGACGTCCGATTCGAGGAACGCTTTGCGCGCGTTGACGGCGTCCGCGGGGGCTCCGGGCTTCTGGTCGCGGCTGAAAGCGGCGGCGGTGCGGTCGTTCCAGGGGAGTCCGCGTTCGGTGCAGTACCGCCGGAACTCCGTCTGATAGCGGTCGGCGATGTAGCGCATGATGTCGGAGGTTCCGCCGGGAGAACGATAGTCGAGAACGATATCGCGTCCGAATTTTCTGCGGTAATGTTTGCGGAACGCCTGTTCCCATTCATATTTGATGCTCTCGCTATGCGGAGTGATGATGACGAGGCGTTCGGTTTCGTTCTGCGGGATTTCCGTCTTCGGTGCGTGCGGGCGCAGGAGGAGGGGAATGGCGAGAATGCCTGCGAGAATCAGCAGGACGGGTATGGTTTTCAGATTCATTGCGCGGGGGTTCCTTTCTGGTTCTTGTAGCTGTCCGGACTGCATTTGTGATAGTTTTTGAAGGCGCGGGCGAAACTGGTTGCGGAGACGTAGCCGAGGCGTTCGCCGATTTCCTTGCAGGTGAGCGTGTTGTCGCGGAGCATCCGCCGGGCGACGCGCATCCGCTCTTCCGTGGCGTAGACTCCCGGGGTGATGCCGGTCTGCGCCCGGAAGACGCGGGTCAGGTGTTCGCGTGAGACCTGGAGTTTTTCCGCAATGGCGGCAATGTCAAGTTCGCGTTCCAGATTCGTTGAGATCAGTTCCTGCGCGGAACGGACGAGTTCTGCTTTCGGGGAGAAGTTTTCCTTGTATTCCAGATTTTCTCCGAAGAGCGCGAGCGCGTCGGTGACGATTTTCGCTCCGGCGGTCGGCGTGAGATACTGGAAGGTGTTGTTCTGGCTTTTATAGGATTCGAGATGGCGGACGAATCCCTTGTCGGTCGGGATCTTGAAGGTGTAGCCGTAACGGTTGTTGATGTCGTCGATCATCTCGGGAACATATTTCCCGTAAAAGGAGATCCAGATGAAAATCCACGGTTCGGAGGCGTGGCCGGGGTAATAGTACGCCGTGTCCGCGTCGTGCAGTTTCGCTATGAACGTCTCGCCGGGGAGCAGACGTGTGATTCTGTCCCTGTACCGGAATGCGCCTTCGCCGGAGAGGGTGGTGACGATCTGCGCTTCGCCCTCTTCGGAACTGCGTCCGGCGCCCTCCAGGTGATAGACCGGAGATTTCTGAATTTCCAGCACGATTTCATCGGGAATCGGCAGGGATTCGATGGGTTTCAGTATCTGAAAACGCACTTGCCACAGTCTCATATTCTCTTCTCGCTCACAAAGTGTAATGTCTTTATCACATATTGTATACTAATACATCCTTGAAGAGAAAAATCAAGCGTTTATATTAACTCTTATCCGAAAAATATTACTCACAAACGGAGGATTTTATTATGAGTCGGAAAATCAGAGTCACGGTCTGGAACGAGTTCCGTCATGAACAGAAGGACGCCAAAGTTCAGGAAGTTTATCCGAAAGGCATTCATCAGGCGATCGCCGATTTCCTCGGCAAGGAAGCGGATATCGAAGTCCGCACCGCCACGCTCGATGAGCCCGAAAACGGTCTCCCGCAGGAGGTCCTCGACAATACCGACGTGCTGTTCTGGTGGGGACACATGGCGCACGGCGAAGTCGCGGAGGAAACGGTCGACCGCGTCCAGAAACGCATTCTTTCCGGAATGGGACTGATTGTTCTTCACTCCGGTCACAAGTCCAAGATTTTCATGCGCATGCTCGGCACGACAGCGGACCTCAGATGGCGCGAAGTCGGCGAACGGGAACGCGTCTGGGTCGTCGAACCCTCTCATCCGATTGCCGCCGGGCTTCCCGAACATTTCGAGATCCCGCACACCGAAATGTACGGCGAACGTTTCGACATTCCCCGTCCGGACGACACCGTTTTCATTACGTGGTATGAAGGCGGCGACGTCTTCCGCAGCGGTGTGACCTTCACCCGCGGCAGCGGACGCATCTTCTATTTTGCACCCGGACACGAAACGTTCCCGATCTACTACGATCCGACCGTCCAGAAAGTCCTTCTCAACGCCGCACGCTGGTGCGCCGCACGCGTCACCACCCCGCTGGGATGCCGCCAGGTCAAGGAACTTGAAGAAATCAAAAACAAAATCTGAGGAAAACAATCATGTCTGCAAAACTGAAAGCCGGCGTCATCGGACTTGGAATGGGCGGAGGACATCTCTCCGGCTATCTTTCGCATCCGGATGTTGAAGTCGTTGCCATTGCGGACCGCCGCGAAGACCGCCGTGCGCTCCTTCCCGACCGCTGGCCGGAATTCAAGGGCAAAGTCTACACCGAAGGCATCGAGATGATCAAAAATGAAAAGCTCGACATTCTTTCGGTTGCCGTTCCGAACGATCAGCACAATCCGCTGACGATTGCCGGACTCGAAGCCGGAGCGAACGTTCTCTGCGAAAAGCCGATGGCGATGAATGCGCAGGAAGCCCGGCAGATGCTCGACACCGCGAAGCGCTGCGGCAAAAAGCTCGGAATCGACTTCTCCTACCGCTTCAATCCGCAGTCCCGCGCGATGAAGGCGATGATTGAAGAGGGCGCTCTCGGCAACATCTATTATGCGCGCAGCGTCTGGTTCCGCCGCGCCGGAATCCCCGGTCTCGCGGCCGCGAACTTCAACACCGGCGCAGGTTCGCCGATGGGCTCCTGGTTCTTCGACAAGAAACAGTCGGGCGGCGGTCCGCTGATCGACCTCGGCGTGCACCGTCTCGACCTCGCTCTCTGGCTGATGGGCTACCCGACCCCCGTCTGGGTCATGGCGAGCACCTACAGCAAGTTCGGTCCGAAGTGGGCGAAGGCGCAGGGGCTCGACTACTCCGTTGAAGATCTCGCGTGCGCGATGATCAAATTCGACAACGGAACCACCCTTGAGCTTGACGCCTCCTGGGCGTGCAACATCAAGGAGAAGGAACTGCAGACCATCCGTCTTCTCGGCGACAAGGGCGGCATGTACCAGTTCAACCTGGAAGAGGGCTACACCTACGACGTCGAGTATTACTCGCAGATTGCCGGACGCGATTTCGACAGCCGGATGCACACCGCTCAGCCCATGCCGAGCGCGTTCCATCTCTTCGTCGATGCGGTCCGCGACGACAAGCCGTTCCTCGTCCGGCCGGAAGAGGGCGTCACGGTCATGAAGATTCTGACTGCGATCTACAAGTCCGCCGCCACCGGCGAACCGGTCCGCGTCTGAATTTCGGATATCCGGATGAAGAAATCCAGGGAGCTTCTGGAAAATACCAGTATGAAGATCTCGCAGATCGCAAAAGAGGTTGGATTTTCCAATAATTCTTATTTCCGCAGGAGCTTCCGGGAGTATTTTGGCAGCACACCGGAGTCTTGCAGGAAAGGGAGTATGAGTGATGAAGAAGCTTCTTTATCGGTTTCATAATTTTAAATATCGATATAAGCTGAT
>URNE01000158.1 GCA_900549045.1 uncultured bacterium
GCGGCCGCTCAGCCAAACCGGAAGAAAGATTACCAGTTGTGGAAAGCATCCACATCGTAGAGATCCAGCTTCTCCACATAGGGGGAAACCGTCGGGCCGGACTGAGGCTCCTCCGCCAGAAGACGGAGGGGGCCGGTGACGCCGCCAAAGCCCCAGCGGTCAAATACACGAATCATCAGGATGTTCTCCTCCCCGAACCGGATTGCACTCGAAGGAATCGGATAATTCCGGATGCGGGAATAGGAATCGGGATGTTTCGCAAGCGTCGTTTCACCGATCTTGACGCCGTTGAACCAGGTTTCATCCGCATCGTCAACCGGTCCGCCGGAAAGACGGATCGAATACGATTTCCAGTCCGCCGGAATCCGGACGGGAACCCGGATCCATGCGTAACCGTCATACGGCTTCTTCATGTCCGCCGGAGCGTTTGCCGGATACTTGTAATGCGGGTTCGGCTGGGTGAAGCCCTGTTTCTCCCACGGGATTCCAATTCTGTACGGTTTGAATCCCTGCGCATCGGAAACCTTGCCGTCGCCGCGCGGATCCAGTTTCAGGAAACCGTCGGTCAGCGCAAGCGATGCGCTCTCCGGGATCACCGTGTTGTGACGCATCCGCGTGTTGCCGAAAAGGCTCAGATTCTGTTTGAGCGGAAGATTCAGGTTTGCAAACAGAGTGTTCCAGATCCGGGTCGCTTTCTCCCTGTTCCAGAACGCATCCTCGAACATGTCGGGCGTAAAGCCGACATAGATGATCGCTCCGCCCTGATGAAATCCGGTGCGGGCGAGAACCGCGGGACGCGCGGCAACCGTCCAGTCCGGAGCTTTCACGGCATTGAGCTGGCGGGCGGTGCGGAAGTAAAAATCTGCCTCCGTCATGCCCGCGAAGAGCGGATCATTTGCCGGCAGCTCCGCACGGAACATCAGTTTCTTCTCCGTCGACATCGGCACGGGGAGGAGATCCAGCGGCGCCCCGGGGAGGCACACAATGATTCCCTTTGCATAGAGACCGCCGGAAAGATACGCCTCAAAGTTCTTGCGGAACCGTTCGCGCATCTCTTTCGGAACCGCATTCCGTCCGAGAATCACAACGCCCTTCGTGAGAAAACCGTTCGGGTCGTATGGATTGCCTTTGACGCAACCGACGCCGAGGCGTTTCAAGGCGGCTTCGTTTTCCGCATCGCCGTAATAGATCGCCGCCTGATTCGAAATCGGAAGAGCCGGATTGGCGAATTCCGCCAGAATGTTGTCGACTATCCGGGTCGCGACCGGATCCTTGCCGTAGCGGGACGTCACGTCGAGCTGACAGAACAGCGCATAGCCGCGTCCGTTTTTGTAATCCATCAGCGCGGAGAACATCAGATTGAATCCGCAATCGACAATCGTCCGGAAGTGACCGTAGGAAGGCTTGCGGATGACGTTTCCGGCGACCATGCCGCCGTTGCCGATCTTCCATTTGTCGCGCGGGTAATGGAACGTCGTATCCGGGTTGCTGACGTGTTTTGCGGGACGCGTGTCGGAGGAACCGCGCCAGTCGCGGAAATCTGCATCCGTCAATCCCTGAATGTACGGACTGTCGCCGCGGCGGATGAACGCCTCGCGGCTGCTCGGAGATTCAAACACGAAGTTGGCGAGGTTGCAGGGCTGCTGTTCGAAGAAAAGGATCTTCTTGCCTATGCGGAAGTCGCCGCTCCGCTCCATCTCCTTCAGGAAGCCTGGAACATGTTTTCCCAAAGCGTTCTGTCCGATGATCAGGACTCTGCACGAACGGACTTCGTCCGCCGTGGAGACTTTGCGGAACGGATAACCGGCCTTCTCCAGCAGCGCCGCAGTCTTTCCGGCGGGGTCGTAAAGCCCGGCGGGCTCGGTGAAGCGGAAATCCGGACGCGCCGTCCGCGGAAAAACCTGAACGGCGAACTCATCGGTGTCGTAACCCTTGTCATCGAGAAACACATCAAGCGAAAGTTTGCCTTCGGTCCGCGCCGCGACTTCCGGAGCAGTCAGATTGACCGGAAGTTTGAGAATTGCGCCGGGCGCGACGTTTTCGCTCAGCTCGCCGCCGTCAACGGTTTTCCCGCCGACCGTGAAAGTCCAGCGGAACCGGAGCTTCTGTTCACTCATCCGGTCATTCACGACGACGATGCTTTTCCGGAACGTTTCATTCGAGAAAAACGCATGATCCTTGTTCGTGAAGTCATCCGGATCGCCGGCAAGGAAGACGCGGAGCGGAGAGTATTCCCTCTGAACAAGGCGTCCGAAATCTTCCAGCTGCATGAAATCCTGAACCACGTCCAGTGCGACATGATTGTCGGGACGGAGCCCCTCCTGCTTGACGTTGTCGTCGTCCTCCCAGTACATCGGGTGATGGCAGCCCGACGCGGAAAGGCGGAACAGCTCATGCAGCGAAGTGAAATCTCCAAGGGAGGAAATATCGTATGCGCGCCATGACCGGATCACGCGGCGGCACATTTCCGCGGCTCCGCGGATATAGTTCACCGAATTCGGCGTAACCGGAGAAAACCGGAACCATTGACCGAACTGCACCGGGGCGATCTCGTCGCGAAACACGGAATCGCCGAAATAACGGGCGGCATGTTCCGCGGTCATGTAGTGTCCGATCGGACCGTCAAAGTAGGTATACTGGAGCGGATAGGGAAAGGAGGACTCGAAGGAGACCAGCGGCTGCGAGTGTTTTTCCGACCAGATTTTCGGCCAGTCCTCCTGTTCCTGAAGCGGAGTTCCGAACGACTGGTAGTTCATCGACCCGAAAACCTTGCCGAAGTTTCCCGCCGCGTGCGGCACGCATTCACGGCTCGGATCAAGCGAACGCATTGTGCGGTCCGCAACTTCAACGAGCTTTCTCGCCTTCAGAACCCGTTCCTTCGGGACATACGACGTATTGTTCAGATAGTAGGGATCCTGACACGCCGGATAGCTGCAGGTGTTGAAGTCGGTATACCAGAGAACGATGCTCGGAAAAGCCCCGAAGAATTCCAGATAGTTCTCCACCCACCCGCGGTACTGCGCCATGTCGTCGCCTTCATAGAACGGCATGGGGAAGAAATTGCTGATTCCCTGGCGTCCGCACTCGCGCAGATAGGCGGGAGTGTTGTAGTACCCCGCATTGCGCTGAATGATGCTCGGATTGAAACGGACCGAATCGAAATTCATGCGTTTCAGCTGGGCGACGTACTGCGCGACCGCGCGGGGATGCGAAAGATACATGTTCAGCGAATCGAACTGCGGACTCGTGCTCATGCGGAAACGCTTCTTGAAACCGTTGAGCCGGAATTCGCCGTTTTCCACCCACAGCTCCCGGAACCCGAAGTCGCGCTCCGGAAGCATGTCCGCCGTTTTGCCGTTCACGGAAAGCGTAACGCTCTGCGCGTAAAGTTCCGGAGACTCTTCGCTCCAGAGAACCGGATTTTTCCACGGCTCCGTAAAGACGATCCGCTGTTTTCCCGAGCCGTCCAGACGGAATTTTTTCGAGAAGCTTTTTTCCGAACCGGCGCGGCGGTAGCGGAACGTCAGTTCCGCATCGCCCTTCACGCCCCGCGGATTTTCAACCGTGGCGCGCATCTCCAGCGTTCCTTTGCGGACGGAGGGAAAGGCGACCGCGCTCTTCACGAAAACCGGAGAGGGGCCGGCTTCCAGCCAGGCGTCGCAGAGAACAATGTTCCACGTGTCGCGCATGTCCGGAAGATTGCGCCAGTAAAGACGGATGAAGTGCGTCAGGAAAACCGAAAGAACGTTTTCCTCCTCAAGCAGATCCGTGACTTCGATGCGGCGCGCGTTCGGAACGGCGGCGAACGATTTGTAATCCTGACGGAACGACTCAATCAGTTTTCCGTTCAGATAGACGCGTCCGTAATCCGCATTCAGATTCTCGAAATTGAGAAAAATGCGTCTGCCCTTCCATTCCTCCGGAACCTTGAAGGTCCGCTGGTACCAGTCCGCCGTTGTGCGCGGGCCTTCCTGAACGTTGAGGCTTTCCAGTTTTCCGTTTTTCCCGCGGTAAAGCTGGAAGCAGGAGGAACGGCGGCTGCCCGGAATGCGGACATAGCGTTGTTCCGCCGGAACAACAGGCGAAAACGCATAGCTGTCGTCTTCAAACATCCGCCAGTACCCGTTCAGGGAAATCGACTGCCGGACGCCCGAATTCACCTTCTGCGCATCGCCCAGATCCCAGAGGCGTTTTTCAAGCTCTCCGGCGGCTTTCCGTTTCAGCGAAGCGAATTCCTTTTCCGAAAACTCCGGAGCGGAAAGCGTGACCCCTTCCGTAACATTGACCGAATCCAGACCGCTCCATCCGCCGGGCAGCTCCAGATCCCCCTGAAACGCGTCGTCAAACCAGATTCCCGCTTTCCGTCCTTCCGGACGGATGGAAAGTTTCAGCGGGCGGGTCAGATTGATGACATAAGGAGAATCCAGCAGTTTTCCGCCGCCGTTGAGCGTGAGTTTTCCCGACGCCCCGGTCGACGAAACCGTGATCAGGCTTTTTCCGCTTTTCAGGGAGAGGAGCGGCTGGGCGTTCGGAAAACGCTTCACCGGAGCGCTGAAACGGAATTCCAGTTTTCCTTCATTCCGGCGGACCTGCTCCACGGGAACCGGACGCATCGTTTTCGCGTAACTGCCGAGAAAATCGGCAAGAACTTCATTGTCCGAGAGCTGGACGTCGTAAATTTTCAGGCTGTCGAACGCTCCCTCCGCGACTTCCGCCTTGAAACGGTCGGAACCGCCTTTGCCGAGCCAGACATCCCACGAGCCGTTGAAACTGTATCCCGGCTCTTTCCAGTCCGCCTGGGATTTGCGGGCGGCGGGTTTGCCGTCCAGATAGATCGCCTGCTCGCCTTTCGCAAGATTCCAGGAAAAAGTGATGTGAACCCATTTTCCGGCTTTCAGATCCGGATTTTTCACAAACAGCTGACGCTGTTTCGGAGTGCAGACGCTCAGTTCCAGCTGACCGCGTGCGTCTTTCACAAAAATCAGAAAGAAATCCGAGCGCCACTTGCCGGCCTGGAACAGATAATAGGATTTTCCGTCCTTCCGTTCCCAGTTCGGGCGGAAGAAGAAGGAGACCGTTCCTTCGCGGGCGTTCAGCTCCGGCAGTTTGTTCAGATTCACCGCCGTGACCTGATCGTAGGCGATGCGCTGAACCGCAAGCGCCTTGCCGTCCACGCCGTCGACATAGTTGCTCTTGCCGGAAACAACGGCCAGACCGCAGGGTTCGCCGCGGCCGTTGAACACGGTCGGATTTTCGTCAAACGGCACGATCACTTTCGGGAACGCCGCCATCAGACAGCAGGGCGCCAGAAGCGCCGCTGCGAGTGTTGTCATCAATCGCATAAGAGAGACCTTTCAGTAGTGGAGATCCCCCGGAGACGAATCCACGGGAAATCTCCGGAAGAACAGGAAGAGTTTATTTCCCGGAGGAATCCGCAAGGATTTCCGCATCGGAGAGCTGCCGGTTGTAAATCTTCAGATTGTCGTATGCTCCGCCCGCAGGCTCGTTGACGTTCCGTCCCAGCTGAATCTTCCACGGAGCCTTGAAGCTGTAACTGCCGTCTTTCCACTCCTCGCGGACGGTGCGGGCGGCGGCTTTGCCGTCGATGTAAATCACACATTCCCCCTTCGCGACGTTCCAGGAAAACGCAAAATGAACCCATTTTCCAGGCTGGAGATCCGCATTTTTCACAAAGACCTGACGCTGCTTCGGAGTGCAGACGCTCAGCTCCAGCTGTCCTCTGGCATCCTTCACAAAAACCAGAAAGAATTCAGAACGCCACTTGCCCGTCTGGAACAGATAGTGCGCCTTGCCGTCCTTGCGTTCCCAGTTCGGACGGAAGAAGAAGGAAACCGTTCCTTCGCGGAAATCATTTTCGGAAAGATCGCGGGTCAGAAACGCCGCAGGCTTTCCGTCCACGACAAGAGCTTTTCCTTTCATGGCGTCGACATATTCCAGCTGTCCGATCACTCCGCCTTCCGCGATCTTTTCTCCGTTGGCTTTGAGCACCGACGGAGTTCCGTCAAACGGAATGACGACCGCGGGTTCGGCCGCCATCAGACTTCCGGGAAGAAGAAGTGCCGTTGCGAGTTTCAGCATTTTTTTCATGGTAATTTTCCTTTGATTTATATTGTC
>URNE01000159.1 GCA_900549045.1 uncultured bacterium
CCTTGAAATTTATAAAAAAGCGACTTTCTATGAAATTGCCGAATGTTATCAGCTGCGGAGTTTACCGGGAAGCACAAAAGGGCGTTCAACGGATGGATGTTCAGTGGATCAGCCTGACAATATCCGGGTTGAAACGGTGCAAAGTATACTATCCGGATGGTCTGCTCGCTGGAAGCTCTTTGCCGGAGCCTCCATTTCTGTCGCTCGGTTTCCCCGGGTTCCGATGCGACTTCGATTATGGAGCGGACCGGGAAAACTGGGTGCTGATGTTCAGTCTGCCGGAGTTCCGGTATGATCCGCGGAGGCATCAGCTGTATCTGCGGGAAGGCGAAAACGAGATTCCTCTTTGCCGCTGCACAGTTCCTTCAGCCGATGTTTATGAACTCCGGAATATGTTCAGCAGCATATCCGGACTTTCGAAAAGCGCGCTTCCGGCGGATCATCTGCGTGCGGATTTTGCCGCCGCTTCGCTGCTTCGGCATTTTCTTCCTGAGGAAAGCCCTTCGGCTTCTCCGGCCGCACAGTTGCGCAAGCGTCTGGATGCGGATCGGGAACATCGGTATTCCCTGAAGGAGCATTGCCGGATTCTGGGATGGAATCCGGATTATCTGCGCCGGACGTTTCTCGCCGAATTCGGCGTTCTGCCCGGCGTTTACAGAGAACGGCGCCAGAAAAACGATCTGCTTTCCCTCTTCACTTATTCGACTCTCTCCTTCAAGGAAATTGCGGACAAGCTGGGATTGAAGCATGTTCAGCACCTGAATCTGCTGACCGAGCGTTACTTCCATTGCACTCCGGGCGAGCTGAACCGCCGTTACAGGAAGACGCTTCCCTATATTGAAGCGAATGCGGTCCGCTGAACAGCTTTCAGCCGTGGTTTCCTTACAAAAAATTTACGGAAAAATAAAAAACGCCGGATTGCAAAAACGGGAAAATGTGGTATCTTTTCAGCAAAAGGAAATTGGAGGTCCTGCTATGGATGCCACAGCGCAAAAAAAAGCGATCGCCGTGCTCACAAGCGGCGGCGACGCACCCGGTATGAACGCTTCGGTCCGCGCCGTCGTTCGCGCCGGAATCTCGTATCATATGGATGTCTACGCCGTCTATGAGGGCTATCAGGGACTCATCGAAAACAACATCGTCCTCATGGACTGGCGATCCGTCTCCGGCATCATGCAGGAGGGCGGAACCATCATCGGAACCGCCCGGAGCAAGGCTTTCCGCACACACGAAGGTCTCCTGACCGCAGCGGAAAACCTCTATCACCGCGGAATCAGCTGCCTCATCGTCATCGGCGGCGACGGCAGTCTCTCCGGCGCGGATGAATTCAGCCAGCTCTGGAAACAGCTCGGCGAGGAGCTCGTCGCGGCAAACCGCATCACCGAAACCGAACGCGCCGTATGCCCCGATCTCCGGATCATCGGGCTCATCGGCTCCATCGACAACGATATGGCGAACACCGACATGACCATCGGCGCGGACACCGCGCTGCACCGCATCACCGACGCCATCGACTCGCTCCGCAGCACCGCGTACAGTCATCAGCGCATCTTCATCGTGGAGGTCATGGGACGCAACTGCGGCTATCTCGCTCTGATGAGCGCAATCGCCACCGGAGCCTCCTGGGTTTTCATCCCCGAACGTCCGCCGCAGGAAGGCTGGGAGGATGAGCTCTGCACGCTTCTCGAAGACGGCAAGAAGGCCGGACGGCGCGACAACATCATCATCGTCGCCGAGGGGGCGCGCAACTGCAAGGGCGAGCCCATCACCTGCTCCCAGGTGCAGGAGATGATCGAAGGACGTCTCAACCTCGAATGCCGCATCACGATTCTCGGACACGTTCAGCGCGGCGGCTCGCCCAGCGCCTACGACCGCTATATGAGCACCGCGTACGGGTACGAAGCCGTCAAGGAGCTTGTCAAGCACCCCGACGCTTCCGAGTCGGTGATCATCGTTTCCAAGAACAACCGCATCACGACCGCCCCGCTGATCGAATCGGTTCAGAAGACCCGCGCGACCGCCGCCGCAATCAAGTCCGGCGAGTACGACAAGGCGGAAGCCATGCGCGGCATCGACTGGAGCCGCGTCAGCGAGCTCGTCAAGATTCAGGCGCAGATCCGCCCCGCCAAAGAGATTGCGGAGGACAGCCCGCGCATCGCGATCATGACTTCCGGCTGGCCCGCCCCCGGAATGAACAACGCCATACGCACGGTGATCCGCGTCGCCATGAACCAGGGCTACAAGGTCGTCGGCATTGAAGACGGCGTGGACGGTCTGGTCGCCGGACGCTTCCGCGAGTTCTCGTGGATGGAGGTTGACAACTGGGCGGGTTCCGCCGGAACCAAGCTCGGCACGAACCGCAAGCTCCCGACCGAAAAAGATTACTACCGCATCGCCGTCAATCTTGAAAAGAACCGCATCAGCGGTCTGCTGATTCTCGGCGGCTGGACGGCGTTTACGCTTGCGACCGAGCTGCACAAGCACCGCGATACGTTTGAAATTTTCCGCATCCCGCTGATCTGCATTCCCGCAACGATCAACAACAACATGCCCGGCGTGGAACACTCCATCGGCTGCGACACGGCGTTGAACACCATCGTTCAGGCGATCGACAAAATCAAGAATTCCGCCGACAGCGCGCGCCGTCTGTTCATCGTGGAAGTCATGGGACGCTACTGCGGTTTCCTTGCGATGATGAGCGGCATGGCGACCGGCGCGGAGTACATTTACATGCATGAAGTCGGCATCAACGTCGATATGCTGGAGAAGCACACGCACGCGCTGGTCGACAATTTCAAGCTCGGCCGCCGCACGGCGCTGATCATCCGGAACGAGCATGCGAACAAGACTTACGACATCAACTTCATCGCCTCGCTCTTCGAAGAGGAGAGCGGCACGTGGTTCGACGTCCGCAAGACGATTCTCGGACCGATGCAGCAGGGAGGCAACCCCAGCCCGTTCGACCGCACGCTCGCCGCGCGTCTCGGCTACGAAGCGACCATGCACATGATCGACCGCATCGAAAAGCATCTGGACAGCTGCGCGATCGTCGGCCAGGCCGGCGGCAAGGCGCTGATCTTTGAAGACGAGTTTCTGGAGAAAATGGTGGATACGCGCTATCAGCGTCCGCTGCGTCAGTGGTGGGAGAACTTCTACGAAGTTTCGCACATTCTCGCGAAGCCGCCCGAGGTTCGGGAAATCCGCTGAATTCTGCCGCATCCGCCGGCCGGTTCCTTCGGGAGACGGCCGGCGGTTTCGTTTTGACGCTCGCGGCGGAGCAAGAGGTCTCCCTTCCGTTTACGCGCTGAACATGAAATGCGGAATACCGGTGAAGTTCAAGAACGGCGGAGTTGAGCTCGCGCCTGATACAGGCAAACTTGAATACGGCACTGCCCGCCTCGAAGAGGTTGTCCGCAATCGACACGGAGAGTTTATCTGCCGCTGGAGGAAGAAGGCGGAATTTTTCTGTAAACGAGCGTGAAACCCGCGATTCCGCGTGCGCGGAACAGCGTTTCGTTTTCCGGTGGCGGGAGCAGCGGCGGGTTGCTCATGCCGTATTTTTCAAAATCGTTTTCCTGATAGACAAACAGCGTTTCCGGCGGCATCGCTTCGAGCGAGGTGAGCTTTTTCACGGGGGCGTAAAACGGCACGCGTCCGGAGTAGACGTTCGGGAGCGGTTTCGCAACGTATCCGAGTTCGGGCATGGTCAGCATCTGGACGATCGGCCACGGCGCGACGACGGGAGAATCAAAATGTTCCGTTTCCAGAAAACGGCAGAGCTCCAGATTCGCCCGGGTCTGATTCACATGTTCCGCATTCCGTTCCAGATATTCCCCGGAACAGCGTTCGCCGAACGAGAGCGGTCTGTAGCAGAGCGGCGCAAGGAAAAACAGCGCGCAGAGTCCCCATGGCAGAAAGCGGTTCCGGCAGTTCAGCGCGGCCAGAAGCAGAATCGCGGGAACGGCAGCCTCCATGTAGCGGGGCAGGGCGGTCCGCGCAATCAGATACGCTCCGGCATATCCGGCCGCAGTCAGGAAGAAAGGCAGGGAAGACCATCCGTTCTTCCGGATTCGCGCACAGGCGAACGCGATTCCCGCGCAGAAAACCGGAATCAGAACGGGAAAGTAAAGCCCGGTGTGAAACCACGTCTTGCGCAGCAGATGAACCGGAAATGAAAACGCCGCATCCGCCGAAGCGGTCTGAAGTCCGCCCGCCGTCATGTCGACGTTGTGCTGAAGCAGAAAGAGCTGGAAGAGGAAAATCAGGAAGAATCCGGCAAGCGGAATGCGCATTTTTTTCCAGCCGGAGCGGTCGGCGGAAAGGCGGATCAGCAGATAAAGGAACAGCGCAAAACTCAGAACCGCCGCGCTTGTTTTGAGAAAGACTGTGAGGAAGGCTGCAGCCATTGCGCAGTTCCAGCGTTCCCGGTCCGCGAACCAAAGCGCGAGCATGATGCCGAAGGTCAGCGCGGGTTCCAGCCCGAGCGCGATCGTCTGTCCGTATGTCAGCGGTTCGAGAAGGAAGGCAATTCCCCATCCCGCGGCGCAGAGAGCGGAGACGCCGCGCGAGCGCAGAACGGAGGTCAGCAGAGTCGCGGTTCCCGCCATGCATGCAAAGTTCAGCAGATGTCCGAGCAGATGAACCGTTTTCGGGGGAAAGAGGGAATACCAGACGGCATGGAGAATCGGCAGAATGCTGTACGGGTAGACATTGGAGCCTTCGAAACTGTGCTGTCCGGGAGCATGAAGTTCCGCAAAGGAGAAGTTGTGTTTCGCGAGAAAGAGCGCCTGATTGTGAAGTCCGATGATTTCGTCCCAGTGGGGCGGGTTGTAAATCAGATGAATATTGCAGAGGAGGATGAGAAGAAAGAAGAGCGGGAAAAATTTAAAATGCGAACCGGAGGCGAGTCCGGTCCGCATTTTCCGAATCAGCCGCATGAGAGAACTCAGAGGCTCTCCGCGCTGGCGCCGTCGCCGATGGAGCAGATGACCGTTTCGATCGTCTTTCCGGTTTTGAGTTTGTAAGCGGCGGCGAGACGTTCGCAGTAGTTTTGCGCTTCGCTTTCGCGGACGAGGTGAATGCTGATTCCGCCGAATCCTCCTCCGCTGAGACGCGCTCCGACGCAGCCGGGGATGGTGTGTGCGAGTTCGACGAGGACGTCGAGTTCCGGACAGCTGTTTTCGAAGCAGTCGCGGGAGCTTTCATGGCTCTGGAACCAGAGCGCGCCGAATTCTTCGACTTTTCCGGCTTCGAGGAGTTCAACGCCCTTCATGACGCGTTCATCTTCGCCGACCACGTGTTTGGCGCGGAGGTAGTCGGTGTGGTCGAGGATGGACTTGCACTCTTCAAGCATGGCGGAGGAGACGTCGCGCAGGGTTTTGACCTGCGGGAATTTGCCCTGAATGACTTTGGTTGCGCGCTCGCAGCTTTCGCGGCGCTGGTTGTAGTCGGATTCCACGAGGTTGTGTTTGACCATGGTGTTTGCGACGACGATCTTCCAGCCGGAGGGCATGGTGACGGTTTTCAGCACTTCAACGGAACGGAAGTCGCAGAGAATGAAGGAATCCTTCTTTCCGTAAAGGGAGCTGAACTGGTCGAGAAGCCCGGATTTGAGTCCGAGGTAGACGTTTTCGACGGACTGGCCGACGCGCGCCCATTCGGGAAGCGGCAGGTCGATTCCGGCGAGCTGTTTGAGGGCCATGCAGAACGCCATTTCGAGCGCGGCGGAGCTGCTCATTCCGGCAGAAAGAGGAACGGAGCTTTTGAACAGAACTTCAAACGCCGGATAGGAAATGCCGCGTCTGCGGAGTTCGACGAGAACGCCCTTGATGTAGTTTGTCCAGTCTTTCGGACGGGGCGTATCCATGTCGTCGAGGTCGATGGTGAATTCGCCTTTGAGCGGCGGGTTCTGCAGTTTGCAGATTCTTCCGGGGATTGCGGCGATCGCCATTTCGGTTGCCTGACCGGTAGCGCAGCTCAGCACGAAGCCCTCGTTGTAGTCGGTGTGGTTGCCGAGGATTTCCAGACGGCCGGGGGCGCGGGCCGCCACCGTCAGGGCGGCGCCGTAGAACTTCGTGAAATCGTTGATCAGTTTTTCCATGTTTCTTTCG
>URNE01000160.1 GCA_900549045.1 uncultured bacterium
TGCTATGAATTCCCCCCCCCTCAAACGCATTCCGCTGCGGTCTCTTTTTTACTTTTTCATGTAGGCGCAGTAAACTTTCAGCGAATCAAGCGCGGCTTTTACGTTGTGAACGCGGATAATCCGGTATCCTTTTGCGACGGAAGCAATTGCGGAACCGCAGGTGCCGAAGTCGCGCTCCAGCGGGTTTTCTTCACCGGTGATCCTTCCGATGAATGATTTCCGCGAGGGGCCGGAGAGAAGAGGGCCGCCGAGGGCAAGAAGTTTTTCCGATTGATAAATCAGTGCGGCGGACTGTTCGCCCGATTTTGCAAAACCGATACCGGGGTCCAGAATTATCGCATCACGCCGGACGCCGCTTGCAATGACCCGTTCCATCATTCCGCGCAGCTCTTCGACCACCGTGTCGATCAAGCCGCCGGCGTAGACAAGATTCTCTTTCGACTGCATCTTGTCCGGCGTGGAGCGCGAGTGCATGACAATTGCACCGGCGTTGTAACGCGCCGTTACGGAGGCAAGTTCGGGATCGAAAAGAAAACCGCTGACGTCGTTGATGATGTCGGCTCCGAGTTTCAGCGCCTCCTCGGCAACCTGGGATTTGCGCGTGTCGATGCTGATGAAAATCTCCTGGGAAATTTTCCGCACCGCTCGGACTGCGGGGAGCACTCGTCCGAGTTCCTCTTCCAGCGGAACTTCATGCGAGCCTGGACGGGTTGATTCGCCGCCGATGTCGATGATGTCCGCCCCTTCGCGGATGAGCTTTTTGATCCGCTCCGCAAGCGGAATGCGGCTGCCGCCGTCGCTGAAGGAATCCGGCGTGACATTCAGAATGCCCATGATTTTAGGAAAGCCGTCAAGAGGGAAGGGACGGCCGCGAAAATTCAGAACGGTCATATGGAATCTCCGAAAAAAAAGGGCGTCAATCAGACGCCCTTTTGAGGTTGTTTTCTGTTATTCCCGAGCAGGCGGTTCAGTGTCCGCCGGAGCGTCTTCCGCCGCACCCTCTGCGGGTTCCGCGGATGTTCCGGCGGGAACGGCGATGTCTTCCGGATTGTCTTCGGGCTTCTTCTGTCCTTCGACTTCGATCAGACGCGCCACGCCGGTGATCCGGTCGCCCTTGCGCAGTTCCATGATCTTCACGCCCATCGAGGCGCGTCCGACGATGCGGATTTCATCAACGGAAATCCGGACCACCTGACCGCGTTCGGTCGTGATAATCAGTTCGTCGCCGTGCTGGACTTTGACTGCGGCGACGACTTCCTCGCCGTCGCGGAGGTTGAGGTTCTTGACGCCTTTTGCGCCGCGGCGCGTCAGACGGTAATCTTCTACATAGCTGCGTTTGCCCATGCCTCCGGAGGTGACGATCAGAATCTGGGGCTTTCCGGTGTCTTCGAGAGCGGTGTCGTCGTTCTCTTCGCCCACAGGCTCCTCGACCTCGTCGATCTCTTCGGGTTCGGCGGCGTCTTCGGCGCCTTCCGGCAGAGCGGCGTCAAGGGGAGCGGAGACGGTTCCGTCGCCGGGAACGACTTCCATGCTGACCACCCAGTCGCCTTCGAGTTTGAACTTGATTCCGGTCACGCCGCGTGCGTTTCGGCCCATTGCGCGGACGTCGCCGCTTTTGAAGCGGCATGCCATGCCTTTCGCGGAGGAGAGGATGATTTCATCCGCGGGGTCGACGAGCGCCGCTCCGATCAGATCGTCGCCTTCATCGATGGAGAGTGCGCGGATGCCGATTTTGCGCAGGTGGCGGAACTGGCTGAGCGGAGTTTTCTTGATGACGCCGCATTTGGTCGCCATTGCGATGCAGAGTTCTTCGTTTTCCTCGAACATTTTCTTTTTGATTGTGAGCATGGTGCGGATCTGCTCGTTCGGTTCGAGTTTGATGAGGTTGATGATGGCCTTTCCCTTTCCGGTTCGTGCGCCTTCGGGGATCTCGTAGACGTTGAGCCAGTGCATCACGCCGCGGTTTGTGAAGAACATGATGATGTCGTGGCTGTCCGCATTGAACAGGTGTTCGACATGATCTTCATCTTTTGTTTCCATGCCGATGATGCCGACGCCGCCGCGGTGCTGAGTCTGATAGGTGTCCGCCGGAACGCGTTTGATGTATCCGGTGTTGGAGACCGTGATGACGCAGGAGTGACGCGGGATGAGGTCGGCGACATCGATGTCGCCTTCATCGAATGTGATTTCTGTGCGGCGCGGATCGGCGTATTTGTCCTTGATTTCCTGAAGTTCCTTCTTGATGACTCCGATCCGGAGGTCGCGGGAAGCGAGGAGGCTGCGGAGATAGTCCGCGAGTTTCATCTTTTCATCGTATTCGTTCTGGAGATCCTCGATGGCCAGTCCGGTGAGCTGATAGAGGCGCATGTTGAGGATTTCCGTGACCTGAATCTTGGAGAATCCGTACCGGGCGACGAGGGTGTCCTGCGCTTCCTGACGCGTGCGGGAGGCGCGGATGATGCGGACGACATCGTCGAGGTTGCGGACCGCGAGGAGCAGACCTTCCAGAATGTGGATGCGCGCTTCGACTTTTGCGAGCTCAAAACGGGTTCTGCGGGTGACGACTTCAAGGCGGTGGTCGATGTAACGCTGGAGAATCTGAAGCAGGTTCAGGGTTCTCGGGCGGTTCATGTCGACGACGAGCATGTTGCAGCCGATAGCTTCTTCCATCTGCGTATGGGCGTAGAGCTGATTGAGGACGACGGACGCCATGGCGCCGCGCTTGATGTCGATGACGATGCGGATGCCGGTCTTGTGGCTGGATTCGTCGCGCAGACTGGAGATGCCGGTAATCTTTTTGTCGCGGACGAGGTCGGCGATGCGTTTGACGAGCATTTCCTTGTTGACCGCATACGGAATTTCGGTGACGAGGATCTGCTCGCCGCCGTTTTTCGTTTCGAGGATCTCCGCTTTTGCGCGGACCTTGATGACGCCGTGGCCGGTATTGTAGAGACTGCGGATCGGGTCGATGCCGTGAATGATGCCGCGCGTCGGGAAGTCCGGACCGGGGATGAACTTCATCAGATCGGCGACGGTTGCGGTCGGATGATCCAGAAGATGGAGAGTTCCGTCGATGACTTCGCCGAGGTTGTGCGGCGGAATGTTGGTCGCCATGCCGACGCCGATGCCTGTGCTGCCGTTGACGAGAAGATTCGGGAATTTCGCGGGCAGAACTTCGGGTTCGCGTTCGCTTTCATCGAAGTTCGGAATCATGTTGACGGTATCTTTGTCGAGATCGGCAAGCAGTTCTTCCGCGAGGCGCTCCATGCGGCATTCGGTATAACGGGAGGCCGCGGCGGGGTCGCCGTCGATGGTTCCGAAGTTGCCCTGGCCTTCAATCAGCGGGGCGCGCATGGAGAAGTCCTGGGCGAGACGCACAAGCGCATCGTAAACCGCGGCGTCTCCGTGCGGATGATACTTACCCATGACTTCACCGACGACTCGCGCCGATTTCACGGTGGCGTGACCTTTGGTGAGTCCAAGCTGTTTCATTCCGTAGAGGATTCGGCGGTTGACGGGCTTAAGACCGTCACGGACGTCCGGAATCGCACGTCCCACGTTGACGCTCAAGGAATACTGCAGGTACGCAGTATGCATAATATCCTCAATATGAACAGGATAATCCTTCATCGGAATGCTGGTTACATCTGTTGAATCGCTCATAGTTAAAAATCCCCATTGTTAGTCCGGTACTATACACCCGTTTTGCCCGTTCCGCAAACTTTTTTAAGGAAAAAGAACGGCTTATTTCAACTTTTTTTCCAGTTCGCCGAAAACTGTCTCCAGATCGTCGTAACGGAGCGCGGCGCAACGGTCGAGAAAGGTCGGCTGGCGGTTCACAATCACCACTTCGCCGCCCGAGGCCAGAGTGATGCGCGGAAGCGCCGCCGCCGGATTCACCGTCAGACTGCTTCCCAGCACCAGCAGAAGATCCGCCCGGCGCAGATCGGCCTCCGCCCGGTCGAGCAGTTCTCCGTCCAGACTCTCCCCGTAAAACACGATCCGGGGCTTGACAATTCCCCCGCAGAGCGGACACTTCGGGACTTTGCCGCGGTTGACGGTTGCCGCGATCTCCGCGTATTCAAACGTCTTGCCGCATTTCAGACATTCGTGCACCGCCGGGCTGCCGTGGAGTTCGCCGAGCTTCTTCGAACCCGCGCGTTCATGCAGAAGATCTATGTTCTGCGTGTAGGTCATCTTGACGATTCCCCGCGCTTCCAGTTCCGCTATGACGCGGTGGACGACGTTCGGGCGGTAGCGGTCCAGTTCGTAAATGAACGGTTTCGCCCACTTGTAGTAGAGCTCCGGACGCTGAAGGAAAAGATCGATGGAGAGAATGTCCTCCACATCGTATCCCTCGAACTGTTTGCTGTAGACGCCGTCCGGACTGCGGAAATCCGGAATGCCGGAGAGCGTTGAGATTCCCGCACCCGTAAATACGACGCAGTATTTCGAGTCGAGCAGTTTTCGGTAAAGTTCGTTCATTTCTTTTCCTTTCCGGCGGCTTCCGAAACCGGAACACCGTCAATCAGCAGATCGCGGACGGCGTAGTTGCCGTTCGGGTAAATTGCCACGAGCAGTTTCACCTTGCTCCGTCCGAGAAGCCGTTCCGCCGCCGGAGCGATTTTTTCATTAAGGTAACAGCGGTTGAAGAGAAAGTTGAAATCGTGGTATCGCTCGTCTTCCTCCCGTCCGTTTTTCCAGTTTCTGCGGACTCCGCTGTAACGGATTCTGACGCAGTCGCGTGCCGGATCCGGTTTTTCCAGAAGCCCGGTGACGACCGCGAATCCTTCGGAGTCGCGTCCGAGCACGGCATAACGGTATTTGCCGTAAGGAGCGTTCTTTTCATTCGCTTTCAGACGCGGAATTTCGACGTCAAACCGCAGAAAACGTCCGCGGAAGTGATCGTAGGGATCGTATGGCCGCACGCGGAATGCGTATTCCTTCGGCGGAACGGCTGGAAAGTCGTATTCCAGAATCTTTGCGGCCGGATAGCAGAGGGCGAGCGCGAGAAGCAGAATCTGCGCTCCGAGCAGATATTTTGCCGCCCGGGTCATTGCTCCGGCGCTCCTTTCCCGCGGAAATGCCGCGAAAGAAAAAAGTTGAGAACCAGGAAAGCGACGCCCGCCGTGAAGAAGGCTCCCGCCCGGGTCAGAATGCTGTCGGCGGAGAAAAAGTGGGCAACCAGCAGCGCATAAAGCTGAAGCTGTCCGAGGTTCATCAGCAGCAGATCGGAACGGCGGAATCCGTCGATCAGGAACATCGCGGCAAGCAGAATCAGGAAGCCGAAGGCCGCGGGGATCGCCCATTCCGTCTTCAGAACGGCGAGGTACGGATACGTCGCGCAGAACGCAACGGTCAGATTCAGCGCATTGCAGTTCCGCCGGAGCTCCGCCGCAAGCATGAAAAGGAAAAGCAGAGTGACGCTTCCTGCTGTCAGCATGGAAAACTCCTTGCAGAGAACCGGTTGGGTCGTGAATGTGCAGATCAGAAAATAAACCGTAAGAAGAAGGTACGCGCTCTGAATCCACGGATCCCGGGACCATGCGCCCGCTTGAAGCCGGTGGAAGTTGAGTCCGCCGCACAGAAACGCCGCTCCCGCAAGCGGAATCGCAAGAACGCATTGTCCCCAGGTGAGCAGGGCGATTGCCGCCGCGACGGCGCCCCAGCGCAGCAGAAGCGAGCCCTTGCGGATTTGCCGGACGGCGTATGGAGTCCAGAGCAGAATGTACACCGGTGCAAACCATGACGGCACATCACCGTCCGGCTGAAGCAGAAAAAAGGAGAACGGAATCAGGGCGGTTGCCGTCAGCAGAGCCAGAACGTTCGCGCGGAACATCACCGTCAGCGCAAGCAGAAATGGAAGATTGAGCGCAAGAAATCCGCCGGGTTCTCCCTCAATATGATAAATCTGTGAAATCAGCGCATTCAGTGACAGAATTCCCGCGCCGAGGAACAGCGCCGCCCCTTCGCGCCAGACGCCGTCTTTCCCGCGGACGATCACAAATATTCCGAATCCGGCGGCGAGCAGGAAGGGATCGGAAGAGCACACGTCTGAACTCCAGTCACGATCAGATCTCGTATGCCGTCT
>URNE01000161.1 GCA_900549045.1 uncultured bacterium
CTTGAATCCCTTCATGCCGGCATCGCCGATATGGCGGAAAGTCCAAAAAACGGCAATCCCCTTTCACTCTTCCGCGTTTTCGCCGGGGATCAGATAACTTACCTGAATATCCCGGATGCGGGAGCGGCCGGTCAGGACAGCCTTAAGAAGCCGGACCGCTTGATGCGCAAGTTCCGGGAAATTCTGACGAAGCGTGAACTGTTCCGGCATCAGAATGTCGGAGAGGCCGGGGACGTGCCAGTGAATCAGCTCAATGTCCTGCGGAATGCGGAAGCCGCTGCGCTGAAGTTCGGCGTAAATCGTCAGATCCGTCATTTCAAACGGACAGATGACGGCCGTGCAATGTTCGCGTTTCAGCGTATTCAGCCGTGTGGCTCCGGGGACGCCGCAGTAGACCTTTATGCCCGATGAAGCGGCAAATTCCAGAAAATAACGCCGTCGGTTTGTGTGATTCAGATTCCCGGTTTCAACTCGTCCGTCCAGATAAAGCACGCGGCGGTGTCCGGCGGAACGCAGGTGCGATACAACCGCATTCATGGCGGCGCGGTCGTCGGAACAGACGGAGTATATGCGCTCGGAATGGTAGCCGAAGTCGTTGATGCAGACCAGCGGAATCGGATTTATTTCCGACCATTTCCGCGCGATGCGTCCGGTATGGCAGAGGGAGATCGCGCCGTCGAGAATCTTCTCGTTGAGGTTGTGGAGATGACGTGCGGGAATCATTTCATAGAAGAAATTCTGCCGGTTCAGTTCGGAGGAAAGCGCGCTGGTCAGCGAGGTCTCGTACGAGCAGAGTCCCGTTCCGAATTCGTGCATGATGACGGCGATGTTTTTGCGGCTGCGTCCGAGATAGCCGAGCTCGCGGGCTGCGGCGAGGATGCGCGAACGGGTTTCCAGCGCAACATTCCCCGCATCGGAGAGGGCGCGCGCCACGGTGCAGTGGGCGTAACCCGTCTGCTTCGCAATCTCGCGGACAGTCACTTTCGGAGCTTTTTTCTGCATGTCGAATACACCTTTGTTTCATTTTGTCTCATAAAGCGGGCTTGCAATCGATGCGATTCCAGAATATAATACAGGAAACCGGAAAATAAAGGAGAGGCAATGGATATTTTTGCAAAAAACAATTTTTTTACGGGCTGCAACTACTGGGCGTCCCATGCGGGAATCTACATGTGGCGCAACTGGAGTGCCGCGGATGTTGAACAGGATCTGAAACTGATCGCGGAATACGGCATGAACGTTCTCCGCGTGTTTCCGCTGTGGCCGGATTTCCAGCCGCTGACCCGTTTCTACGGCGGCTGTGGAATGAAACAGGAGTTCGGACAGAACGGCGGACCGCTTCAGAACCCCGCCTGCATGGATCCGGAGATGATGAACCGTTTCCGCTTTCTCTGCGATACGGCGGAAAAGAACGGAATCAAACTCGTTGTCGGACTTCTGACCGGCTGGATGAGCGGACGCCTCTTCGTTCCGCCCGCGCTCGAGACGAAAAACGTCCTCAAGGATCCCGAGGCGATTCAGTGGGAAGTCCGTTTTGTCCGCTGTTTCGTGAAGGAGATGAAGGATCATCCGGCAATTGCTGGCTGGGATCTCGGCAACGAATGCAACTGCATGGCGCACCTGGAGAGCGCGGCGGAGGCGTGGAACTGGATGAACACCATCGCGTCCGCAATCCGTCTGGAAGACGGCACGCGTCCGATCGTTTCTGGAATGCACAGCATCAGCACGAATTTCAAGGATGTCTGGAATCTGCAGGATCAGGGCGAGCTCATGGATGTTCTGACGACGCATCCGTATCCGCTTTTCACGCCGGAATGCAACCACGAGCCGTTCAACACCATGCGCAACGGCCTGCACTCCTCGGCGGAGTCGATGCTGTACGCGGACATCGCGGGCAAACCCTGCTTCCCGGAGGAGGCTGGATCGCTCGGCCCGACGGTCTGTTCGTATGAACGTGCGGCGCGCAACGTTCGCATGGCGCTTTTCTCGTGCTGGGCGAACGACCTTCACGGCTACTTGTGGTGGTGCGGATTCGATCAGAGCCATCTTGATTTCCCGCCGTACGACTGGACGGCGATTGAGCGCGAGCTCGGACTTTTCCGCATCGACCGTTCCGCGAAGCCGACGGCGGTTGTGATGCGCGACTTCACTGCGTTCCGCAAGAGTCTTCCCTTCGAACTTCCCGCGCGCAGAATCGATGCGGTCTGCGTTGCTCCGGAGAAGGAAAAGGGATGGGTCCGCTGCTTCGGGGCGTTCCTGCTGTCCCGTCAGGCGGGTTTCGATATCCGTTTCGCGGGAGCGGAACAGCCGTTGCCGGAGTCGGATTTCTATATTCTGCCGTCGGTCGGCGGATCAAGCGAGATTTCCCGCAAGGCGTGGCTGGCGCTGCTCGACAAGGTGAGCGCCGGAGCGAATCTGCTGATCACCTCCGACGGTCGCGGCTGTCTTTCGACTTTCCGCGAAGTCACAGGCGTTGAGATCGACGCCCGTTTCCAGGAGAACTGTTCGTTTGAATTCGCTTTGAAATCGCATCCGGAGCAGATGATCCGTGCGGTGAGCGCGTACCGCTGCATGATGACGGCGCAGACGGCGGAAGTCCTTGCGGCGGATGCATCGGGCAACCCGATGATGACGGTCGGCAAGTACGGCAAGGGACAGATTTTCTACATCAACCTTGCGATTGAGCGGATGGCGGTTGCGGAGATGCCGGGCTGCTTCCACGGCGAAGATGTGAATCCGGTGTATCTGCTTTACCGCGAGGCGATGGAACGGGCGGGAATCCGCCGCGCGGTGACGAAGCTTCTGCCCGGAGTCGGAATTACGGAGCATCCGCTGGATGCGCACCGCACGGTGTGCGTTGCGGTTAATTGCGAGCCGGAGGAAGCGGTATGTCCGCTTGAAGTTTCCGGCACGGTGAAGGAGGTCTGGAACGGAGCCTGGGAAAACGGTACGCTCCGGATCGGCGGCAACGACGGCGCCGTGTTTGTCGTCGAACACTGATTCGTCGGCCGGAACAGTAAAAAACGCGCACCGGGAGAAAATTTCCGGTGCGCGTTTTTGCTGTCGGCTGGCGCGGGATTACTTCTGGAAGGATTTGGAGAAGTCCACGTCCGCGGCGGGCTTGACGGCCTTTTTGACATAGCGGGAAGTGGAAACGAGCT
The DNA here is from genome assembly GCA_900549045.1 of uncultured bacterium. GTDB lineage: Bacteria > Verrucomicrobiota > Lentisphaeria > Victivallales > UBA1829 > UBA1829. The sequence continues at coordinate 3,162 of URNE01000161.1, forward strand.
TTTCGAGCATTGCCGCATATTCCTCCGCGTCGATCGGAAGCTCGACCGGCTTCTGCTTGAGTCCCGAAAGAAGCATGGCGTTGCCGAGTTCAAGACCGCGGATGCCTTCCTGGGCGGGAGCGATCAGCTTGTCGCCCTTCAGAATGGCATCGCAGAAGTTTTCGATGATGTCGCGGTGCTGGTGCGAGCCGTCCGTGTCGACCGGAATGTCGACGAACCACTTGTCCGGCGTGTCGAAGGATTTCGTGCTTTCCTTGCAGAACTGTGAGGTCGGAATTTCGTTGCGGACAAAGGAGAGCTTCTGGTCCTCGTAGACGAGTTTTCCGCGTTCCGCGGCGATTTCCAGGCGGTTGGTTCCCGGGGCTTCGCCGGTGGTTGCGATGAAGACGCCCGTCGCGCCGTTCGGGTACTCCAGCACCGCTGTGACGTCGTCTTCCACTTCGATGTCGTGGAATTTGCCGAGGGCGGCGATTGCGGTGACTTTTTTCGGCATGCCGAAGAACCACTGCATGAGGTCGAGCTGGTGGGGACACTGGTTGAGGAGAACTCCGCCGCCTTCGCCGCGCCAGCTTGCGCGCCAGTCGCCGGAATCGTAGTAGACCTGCGTGCGGAACCAGTCGGTGATGATCCAGTTGATGCGGCGGATTTCTCCGAGTTCGCCGGAATCGATGAGCTGTTTGATTTTTTTATGGGCGCCGATGGTTCTCTGGTTGAACATCGCGGCGAGCTTGAGTTCCGGATGTCTCTTTGCCGCTTCGATGAGTTCGAGCGCGAGTTTTTTGTGTACGGAAATCGGTTTTTCCGTAATGACATGTTTGCCGTGGTTCATCGCCTCGATTGCGAGGGAGACGTGGAAATAGTGCGGAACGGCGATGATGACGGCGTCGATATCCGCCTCTTTGAAAAACTTGTCGGTATCGGTGAAAAGCTGAATCTTTTCGGGATCGTACTTTTTAAGCTTTTCGGGGTTGATATCGCAGATGGCGGTGAGTTTTGCGTTGGAGAGCTGTCCGATGCTGACAACATGAGCGCTGCCCATATTGCCGACGCCGATGATGCCGATTTTTACCTGGTCCATGTTTTAAATCCTTATTGTTGGTTGAACTGTTTCATAAATAACATAACCGTGTACGCGGATATTGCAAAAGCAATTCGCGGAAAAAAGATGGAAAAGTTGTATTCTTGTATCAGCCGGCGATCTGGCGGGTTCGGCAGAATGAGGAGACCGGTTGCCTTTTGGTGGCGCTGCGGGGACTTTTCGGAGCGTCGACGATAGTTGCCGCAGATTGTGGCGAGTACATGGAGGCCTGACGGGAAATTGCCGCGAAGTTGTCTTTGAGTTTATGACTCATTTATATGTTCCGGGCGTAAGTAAGGAACATCTAGGGATCACGCTTTATTTTTCTGAGGAATCATGAAAACTTGTCGGAAGCTGCCAGGACCTTGTTGCAGTTTATGGCAAGGAGCATCGAAGAGGCATTTGTTTTATCTTTGGAATAAAGGAAGGGGTAAATGGTGCGCCCACAGGGACTCGAACCCGGGACCCAATGATTAAGAGTCATTTGCTCTACCAACTGAGCTACGAAGTCATTCCTGCAATCATCTCCTTGATTGCGGGCACAAAGATATGGACTTTATTGTTTCTATCCAAGAACTCAATCACAGCCTGTAGCGCCAAGTCTTTGATAGGTACACCCGTGCGCATTTTCATCAGGGCAATGCGCTCGTAATACTTCATCGGCACGTAGATAGTGATGCCGTTCTCGGTCTTTTTGCCCTTCGGCTTGCGCATGTTCACAGCAATATCGTTGCCGAACGATGTGGTTGCCGGTTGATTTGCTACATTTGTCGGTATCTCAGTTGTTGTAGAAGCAGTCGGCTTGTCTGTAGCCGGAGTGTCTGAGGATGGAACGGGGGCTGCACTCGTTGCCGCTTCCCTACTCTCCTTGTTTTCCCTATTCTCCTTACGCTGCTGACTACCGGATTCCAATATGCGCTCGTTCTCCTCGATAGCGTCAGACTCCTCAAGACTGAAACGTTTCGTCTTCTTCGTCATTTCTCTTGCCATACTCTATATTTTTATACGTTAAAACTATTTATGATTTCTTTCGTAAATCGCTCGTAGTCCTGCCCTACCCTACAATATCTGGCATACTCGAAGATGTCCTTGCGCATAGCCTGGGCTTCCACCATCTTGGTGTCTCGGCGTGTGTATGCGTCAAACATATAGTCTTGATACTTCTCGCCCAGGTATGCCTTAAATTCTTTGGTGGCGTTGGTCTGGTCGTTGCTCATAACCATCAGCAAGCCACGAATGTCAAGGTCGGGGTTCAGATCCTCACGCGTCTCCTCGATGGCATTGATAATCTCGGCAATACCTTTTGTTGCCAGCACTTCGAGCTGCACGGGCAGAACTACGCTTGTGGCTGCTGTCAGAGCGTTGTACGTGAGCAACGACATTGCAGGAGGACAGTCTATCAGCACGTAGTCGAAAGCTTCCGTAACGGTCGTTACGCCCTCGTCTGCCAGTTCCGTACCGCTCAACTCGTTCAGTGGTTTTGCGAGCAACTTATAAAGTGCCTTTCGTGGCATTGCTCTCTGGTTTAGGAAGGGTTCGATGGATATAAGCTGCGAAGCTGCCGGAGCAAGGTAGATGCCCTCGCGTACCTGATAGACGGGCAGATTGCTCTGCTGTACCAATGCGTCGTAAACGGTAGGCTTGCCGACGTTCTGAGTCTCGCTCCATCCGAAGAGGAACGATGCACATGCCTGCGGGTCAAGGTCAATTATGAGTACACGAGGCAAACGCTTGCGTCCGTCTGCATCCTCACCAAATTTTCCCTTACCAAAAAGACGCAGACCTGCTGCCAAGCTCTGTACTGTTGTTGTCTTTCCTACTCCACCTTTGTGGTTGA
>URNE01000162.1 GCA_900549045.1 uncultured bacterium
CTCCGGAGAGCTCCGTCACCTCTATTACGGCGCGGCTCTCGGCAAAGACGACGATATTTCCGGTTTAGCCCATCGCTTCGACCGCGCGTTCTCTCCCAATCCGGAAGGGCTGACGCCCGACACCTCCCTCAACATCGCATGTCTCGAATACACGGCGTTCGGTTCCGGCGACTTTCACAATGCCGCTCTCGCCCTCCGCAAGGAGAACGGCACCGCCGTCACCTCCGCGGTTTACAAAAGCCATGTCATCACAAAAGGCAAAGCCTCCCTACCCGGCCTTCCCGCCAGCTTCGCTCCGGAAAAAGAGGTCCAGACACTCGAAATCACCCTTGCCGACAGCTTCTCCGGCGCTGAAATCGTCCTCCGGTACTCAGTCTTCGCGGATTCCGACGTCATCGCCCGTTCGGTGAAAGTCGTCAATCCGACCAAACAGACGATCCGCATTGAAAAGCTCATGAGCGCGGAACTCGACTTCGATTCCTGTTCCTTCGACATGCTCTATCTTCAGGGCAAATGGGCACGCGAACGCCACGCCTTCCGCACCCCGCTTCAGCCCGGAATGCAGGGCTTCCGCAGCGCCCGCGGCTCCACCGGACACCAGTACAACCCCGGCGTTGTCTTCGCCGAGAAAAGCGCGGCCGAACGCCACGGCGACGTCTACGGAATGCTCCTTCTCTACAGCGGAAGCTACGCCGTTGAAGTGGAAGTCGACGAATATGAATCCGTCCGCGCCATGCTCGGCGTCAACAGCGAAAACTTCACCTGGAACCTCAAACCGGGGGAAGAGTTCAACGCGCCCGAAGCCCTCCTCCTCTTCTCCGCAAACGGCTTCGACGGTCTCTCCGCGCAGAGTCATGCGTTTCTAGTGAACCATGTCATCCGCAGCCCCTGGAAACACGTCAAACGCCCGATCCTCGTCAACAACTGGGAAGCGACCTACTTCGATTTCAACGACGACAAAATTTACGACATCGCCAAAGCCGCTTCCAAGCTCGGCATCGAAATGCTCGTTCTCGACGACGGCTGGTTCGGCAAGCGCAACAATGACCGTTCCTCCCTCGGCGACTGGTTTGTCAACACAGAAAAACTCGGCGATTTCACCAAGCTCGTCAAGAAAATCAACAGACTCGGCATGAAGTTCGGTCTCTGGTTCGAACCGGAAATGATCTCCGAAGTCAGCGAACTCTACAAAACGCATCCCGACTGGGTCCTCTCCGTTCCGGACGCTCCCCGCTCCGTCGGACGCTCCCAGATGGTTCTCGACATGTCCCGCAAGGAGGTCGTCGATTATCTCTTTGAAACAATCTCCGGCATTCTGCATTCCGCAAACATCGAGTACATCAAATGGGATATGAACCGCAATCTCACGGAAATCCACTCCGCGGCCCTCCCGCCGGAACAGCAGGGCGAAGTCGCACACCGCTATGTCCTCGGAGTCTACGACCTCCACGAACGCCTGATCAAAGAGTTCCCGAATCTCCTCATCGAAGGCTGTTCGGGCGGAGGCGGACGCTTCGACGCCGGCATGCTCTACTACGTTCCGCAGATCTGGTGCAGCGACGACTCCGATGCAGTCGAGCGCATTCCGATTCAGCTCGGAACCTCCCTCTTCTATCCCTGCGGCACGATGGGCGCACATGTCTCCGTCTGCCCGAACCACCAGACCGGAAGCACAACCCCCTTCAAATTCCGCGGAGACGTCGCGCTCGCCGGAACCTTCGGGTACGAACTCGACGTCGCAAAACTTTCCGAAGAAGACAGCGAAATGGTCCGCGAACAGGTCAAACAGTATCACAAATACAACGACCTGATCCGCGAAGGAGCCTTCCACCGCATCACCGAAGGATTCGGACTCGACAACATCGCCGCCTGGTGCTGGGTCTCCGCCGACAGGAAAGAGGCGCTTGTGACAGCGGTCCGCAAAATCAACGATCCATGTTCGCAGTCCCCCGTCATCCGCATCCGCATTCCCGGACTGGATCCGGAACGCAAGTATACGCTCAAAGGACGCGACTTCACCGCACACGGCGCCACCTTCATGAACGCCGGAATCAACGCAAGCGCCGATCTGCGCGGAAACGCGTCCAGCGTCCTGTATCATCTGAAGGCAAAATAAATGTCCGCGCTCAAGCTGATTCCGCTGATTCTGCTTGCCGGCATGGCCGGAACCCTCTGCCGGCACCTCGGACTCAAACTGGCGTCGGCATGGTCCGCTTCATTTCCGTTCGGAACATTTGCCGTGAACATCGCCGGAGCGTTTCTCGCCGGGCTCCTCTTCGCTCTTGCGAAGAACCGGATGCCGGGACTCGCTCCGAGCCTGCCCGTGCTGATGATCGGCTTCCTCGGCGCATTCACGACCTTCTCCACATTCATGCTGGAAAGCGTCAATCTGGCGCTCTCCGGCTCGTGGGGAAAAGCCGCGCTGAATCTGCTCGGACAAAACATCACCGGCTGCCTCGCAGCATTCGCCGGAATCTCGCTTGGACGCATCATCTGAAGGAACCGTCATGAAAAATCCGCTTTATCATGTCACGCTCGTCGCCCCGGAAATCCCACAGAACACGGGAAATATCGGACGCATCTGCTGCTGCACGGAATGCCGTCTGCACCTTGTCGAACCGATCTCGTTCTCCCTGGAGGACAAGTATGTCCGCCGCGCCGGAATGGATTACTGGCATCATGTGGACTTTCAGCGTCATCCGGACTGGAACGACCTGCTGAAAACCGCAAACGGCGCCCCGCTCTATTTTTTCTCCACCAAAGCCAAAAAACTCTACTGGGACTGTCCGATGGAACCCGGAGCGTTTCTCGTTTTCGGAAGCGAGGGACACGGTCTGCCGCAGGAGTACCACGACCGTTACCCGGAAAATTTCTACACGATCCCGATGCCCGGCGACTTCAACCGCAGCCTGAACCTTGCAAACTCGGTCGCCGTCGCGGTCTACGAGGGACTGCGGCGAATTTTTTCCGCAGAAAATCCGAAAATACGCCGTACCCGGGGTTGATTCGCCCGCGCGCGTATGATATATTATCCTTTGAAACTCTCAACTCAACAATAAGGATTTTTCATGAATATCATAGAACTCGCAGCGAATCCGACCAAGGATTACCGTCCGGTTCCCTTCTGGAGCTGGAACGACAAACTCGAAGCCGGTGAACTTGCCCGCCAGATCGAACTGATGCACGACGCCGGAATCGGCGGCTTTTTCATGCACGCTCGCGGAGGTCTCCTCACCGACTACCTCTCCGACGACTGGTTCAACGTTACCAGAGCCGCCATTCATGCGGCCGAAAAATGCGACATGAACCCGTGGGCTTACGATGAAAACGGCTGGCCAAGCGGATTCGGCAACGGCGTTGTCAACGGACTCGGACTTGAGTATCGGCAGAAGTATCTGCGCTGCCGCAAAGCATCCCCCGCCGAACTCACCGAAGCGGAACATAAAATTGCGCTTTATTCCCTTGATTACAAACGCATTTCCGAAGAAGAGGCGAAGACGCGGAGTGAAGTTCTCCTCTTCTGTTTCGACGTCAACCCCTACTATGTCGATACGCTCGACCGCAAGGTAACGGACAAATTCCTTGAGGTTGTTCATCAGGAATACTACAACCGCCTCTCCGAATCCGAACGCAAAGAGATGAAGGGCTTCTTCACCGACGAACCGCAGATCTCCCGCAACGGCATTCCGTGGTCGTTCGTTTACGAAAACGAATACCGCGCCGCTTACGGTGAAGAGCTGCTCGACGTTCTCCCCGCGCTCTTCTTCAAAACCGACCGTTTCGAACGCACACGCTGGCGTTTCTGGCGTCTTACGACGCGCCTGTTCATGAACAATTTCATGAAGCCGATTCATGACTGGTGCTCGGCGCACGGCTGGAAACTCACAGGGCACATGGTGTGCGAAGATCACTACGCATCCCAGCTCACCAGCAACGGCGCCGTCATGCCGATGTATCAGTATTTCCACATTCCAGGCATGGATGCGCTCGGACGCGCCCCGGTTTCCGTCGCAACCACTCTCCAGCTCGCCAGCGCGGCGGCTCAGGCGGGACTCAATCAGATTCTCTCCGAAACGTTCGCCTGCTGCGGATGGGCTGTCGATTTCGCCGATCTCAAATGGCTCTATCAGTGGCAGACCGTGCATGGCATCAACCTGCTCTGCCAGCACCTGGAGGGCTACTCCCTCCGCGGAATCCGCAAGCGCGACTATCCCGCATCCCTCTTCATTCACCAGCCGTGGTGGGAACACTATCGTCCGTTCAACGACGCCTTCTCCCGTGTCGGAGTTATGCTCGCAAACGGAGAAATCCGCACCAATGTTCTGCTCCTGCACGGAATTTCGACCGCGCACATCTTCCACGATGAAACGCGCGAAGCGACCGATCATTACATGCTCTATTCCGCCAACTTCGAGGATCTCAGCCAGGCGCTTGAATCCGCGCACATCAATCATCACTACGGCGATGAAACTCTCATGGAACTCTATGGTTCCGTGCGGAACGGACGCCTCGTCATCGGCAAGCAGAGCTACTCCCTCGTCCTCCTGCCGAAAATGATGAACCTCTCCCCCAAACAGGCGGAACTCCTCGCGGAATTCATCCGCCAGGGCGGAAAAATCCTCGGTGTGCAGAACGATTTCGACCCGCATTTCTACCTCGGCGGCGAACTCGCGGACGACCTCCCGCTCCTCAAGCAGATTCAGTGGTTCGATTCCTCCGAAGCGATGATCCGCGAAGCCGCAAAGCTCGCCGATCCGATCGCCGTCCCGCTCAGGGGAACCGCTCCAGACAGCATTGCCGACCCAGCCTGCCAGGCGAAGAAAATCCATGTCGCCCGCCGCTATTTCAACGATCTCGACGGCAAACCCGCGCGTCTCTATTACTATGTCAACATCGAGCGTTTCGAATCTTTCGAAACAGAACTTCATCTCGACGCCGCAGGCGTAGAAGCGTTCGATCCGGAAACAGGAAAAATCGTTCCGGTATACTTTGAAAAAACCGCTCAGGGACTCAAAGTTCCGCACCGTTTCGAACCCGCCGGAGCGTTCATGCTCCTGGCGCGCGATTACGAAACGAAGTCCGCCCTCCCTGCCGTTCATCCGGAAAACACCATCGCTCTCAAGACGGAATGCCGCATCGCGCAAGTTTCCGAAAACATGCTGACGCTGGATTTCTGCGGTTACGAAGCGGACGGCAAAAAGATTTCCGATCATGAATACGTCCTCTCCGTTCAGGACAAACTCCTGACCTATGAACGCGATGTGGACACCGTCCTGACGTATGAATTCACCGTCGGCGAAACCTTCCCCGCCGGAACTCCGCTGACTCTCCTCGTCGAGCGTCCGGAACGCTATGAAATCAGCGTCAACGGCAAACCCGTCTCCAACAGGCCGGAAGGCTTCTTCGCCGACAAGGCGTTTGAACGCATTGCCATCGGCGATGCCGTTGTCAAGGGCAGGAATGTAATCCGTCTGCGCACGACCTTCCATCAGCCGCCGGAAACCTGCAGAGGCATCGCGGCGGCGCGCGTGTTCGAATCGGAAAAGAACAAACTCGCGTTCGATTCGGAAATCGAAGCCGTCTACATCTGCGGCAGATTCGGCGTTGCCGCCACGGCTCCGTTCCGCGATTTGGAACGCAACGCCGAACGCTGCGCCGGACCGTTCACGCTCGAAGCTCAGCCGGAAACGGCGGATATCCGCCACCTTGAACAGTCCGGCTTCCCCTTCTTCGCAGGCAAAATCACTCTCGAACAGACCGTCGACGTGGAAGCCGGCAAGGAGAACGAGCCCTGCCGCATCGCGTTCAACCATGTCTTCGCGAACGTCGCGGAACTCGAACTGAACGGAACAAAACTAGGCTCCATCCGCCGTCCGGATTATTCGCTGAATATTCCCGCCGGCGTTCTGAAAGCCGGTGCGAACACCCTGCGGATCACGCTTGTGAATTCGCTGCGCAACATGCTCGGACCCTTCCACAAGGAGGAAGGCGAACTCTTCGGCGTCGGTCCGGCCTCCTTCTACAAGGATCCCGGAGTTTTCTGCCGCAACGGAAG
>URNE01000163.1 GCA_900549045.1 uncultured bacterium
TATTGATCGTTTATCACTTTCCACAGGAAGCCGCACAGGAGGCCTCCGCATTCACCGTCGCCGGGCAGGACTATGCCGCTGGGACGGTCTCCGGTGAGCTGATGCTCGTCCCACAGGGCGCGCTTCCGGCCTCTGAATTTTCCGGCTGTATTTTCTATCTGGATACGCAGGCGCCCGCGCATCTCCCGATCTGCACCAGAACGCTCGTCCCGGAGACGCTTGCCGCCTCCTTCCCGGAAAATCCGGTCTATGTTTCCTCGCAGCTTTCCGGCGGAACGCTGCGGATGCGGCTGGAAAACGCTCTGGATACGTTCTCGGACAGGCTCTGGCTCGTGATCGAACCGCTTACCGATTTCTTTCCGCTTCCATGCCCCTCCGGAGTGGGGCTGCGCGCGCCTCTCGCGGAAATGCAGCCGCTCTGCGGCGCGGCTCCCTTCCGAAGCGAAGCGTTTCTCTGCTCCTGCCTTCCGGCGGAATATGAAGCGCAGCGCGGACTGTTCCTTTTCGATACCGGCGAGACGATCCATGAGAAGCTCGCGCTTGCGGCCGAAATTGGCATTCAGAATGTTCTTGTTTTGACCGGAGCTTCCTCCAGCAGTCTTTTTTGAACGGAATGCTTCCGTTGGAGCGACAAAACACGATTCTCGAGCTGGTCAGGCAGCGCCGCGCCATTACCGTGGAGGAGCTTTGCCTCTCGGTCAACGGGGACGCGAACATCGGGAAGAGCAGTCTTTACCGTCAGCTTTCCGCGCTTTGCGACGAGGAGACGGTTCGGAAATTCCGCAACGAGCGGAGAATTCTTTTCGGTGATGATCTTCTCGCGGATGTAGGCAAGACCGGTCGTTCCGGCCTGAGCGCCAAGACGTTTGCCCTTCAGATCGTCAACTCCCTTGATCTTCGAATCTTTCAAGACCATGATGAGCTGAGCGGCGGAAACGTAAGGATCGGAGAAGAGGACGTTTTTCTTGCGGTCTTCGGTGATGGTGATGCCGGATGCGGCAATATCCGCCTTGCCCGTAACCACATGGGTGATGACGGAGTCGAACGCCGTGTCCTGAATGTCGAGTTTCTTGCCGAGTTTGTCCGCAACGGCCTGACAGATGTCGATGTCGACGCCGACGATCTGACCGGCGGAGCGGAATTCATACGGAGGGAACGTCGCCTCGGTCGCGAGGACGAGCGTGTTGTTGTCCGCACTTTCACCGCAGCCGGTGAAGAGGGCAAGCGCGCCTGCAACAGCTGCGGCGCCGGCAAAAATGGATTTGAAGTTCATGGTTTGTTTTCCTTTATGTTGGTTTGTTGTTTACCATGTATCGTATTCATCTTCGGGTTCTTCGTCCAGAAGTTCGAAGATTTTTTCGTAAGCCTTGATTTTCGTCTCGTCGCTCGCTTCGTAATTGAAGTTTTCCGGAACGTCGCGGTCGACGATTTCCGGCGGCAGATCCTGGAGAAAAACTGAAGGAAACTGACGCTCGAATTCGCGGTATTTGAAGCGTTCCCCCGCGTAGGTGATAAATAGACGTTCCCGCGCACGCGTGATCGCGACGTAGAACAGACGGCGTTCCTCGTCGAGACTGTTCTCTTTGATTGCGCGTTCATGCGGAAAAAGATTGTGCTCCATGCCGACGATGAACACGCAGGGCCATTCCAACCCCTTCGATGCATGGACCGTGGACATGACGGGTGCATCCGCATCCTCATCCTCTTCGGTCCGGTCGTTTTCATCCATCAGCGAATAGTTTTCAATGAAATCCTGCAAAGTCGCGCGACGCCGGTGTTCGGCCTGGAACGAATATTCGAACTGCCCGATGTAGTTGATGAACTCCATGACGTTTTCCAGACGCTTCTCCGCCTCCGCGCGGTCTTTGTAGATCCGCTGAAGCCCGTGCAGATAGCCGACCTCGTCAAGGTATTCCTTCACACATCCGGCGAGCGAACCTGCCGTTTCAAAATTATGCCGGAATGCGGACATCGCCTCCGTGAGATTCTTCGCTCCCGCGGCGGCCGGCTTCGAAACGGAAGTCAGATACGACGGATCCGCGAGGACTTCGCACAGTGACATGGTCGGGGCGACTTTCTGGAGATCGCGCAGACGGATCACCGCCTTGTCGCCGATTCCGCGCGGCGGTATGCCGATGATCCGCAGCAGACTCTGGTCGTCCCGGCGGTTCAGCAGAAGTTTCAGATACGCCGCGGCGTCTTTCACCTCTTTCCGCTGAAAGAACTCCTGTCCGCCGACGATGTGCGGACGGATTCCGTACTTGCGGAACTGCTGTTCAAAGGTACGCGAAAGGTGGTTGGAGCGGTAAAGAATCGCACAGTCGCGGTAATCGTAGTCGCCGCGCGCCACGAGGTTGCGGATGGTGTTGACCACGAACAGCGCCTCCGCCTCCCCGTCCTTCGCCCGGACAACGCGGATGTTTTCTCCGTCGCCTTTCGCGGACCAGAGGTTCTTTTCGTAGCGGCTGTCGTTTTTCGCGATAACGGCGTTTGCGGCGTCGAGAATTTTGTTTGTGGAGCGGTAGTTCTGCTCCAGTTTGATTTTCTTCGCTCCGGGAAAGAGTTTCGGAAAATCGAGAATGTTGGATACATCCGCGCCGCGCCACGCGTAAATGCTCTGGTCGTCGTCGCCGACGACGCAGATGTTCATGCGGTCGCCCGCAAGAAGCTGGAGAATGCGGAACTGCGCGGCGTTCGTATCCTGATACTCGTCCACGAGCAGATACCGGAAAACGTCGCGGTAGTAATCGAGCGTATCCGGATGATTTTCAAAAATGCGGAGCGTCAGCAGAAGCATGTCGTCGAAATCAACGACGTTCTGGAGTTCGAGCAGTTTCTGGTAACGTTCGTAAATCTCCGCAAGCGGGATATCGGAAGGACGGTTGAGCCTGGCGTCCTGAAACGCCTCCCCGGGGTCGAACATCCGGTTCTTCGCATGGGAGATGAATATGGCCGCCTCGTCGGTGGGCGCGTCGTCCTTCGAGTAGCCGAGCTCGGCGGCGGCCTGACGCAAAATGCTCTTCTGGTCGCTGTCGTCGGCGATGCTGAAGTTGGAATTGAAGTTCCCGGCAAGATGAATGTCGCGCCGGAGCACGCGGGAACAGAACGAATGGAAGGTTCCTAGTGTGACTTTGCGGGCGGCGGCGACGGGGACGATCTTGTTCAGACGCTCCCTCATTTCGCGCGCCGCCTTGTTGGTGAAGGTCACGCCGAGAATAGACGACGGGGCGACGCCGCTTTCAATCATGTAAGCGATGCGGCTTGTGATGACACTTGTTTTCCCCGTTCCCGCCCCGGCGAGCACGAGAAGCGGACCGTCAATTGTGGTCGCTGCCTCGCGCTGGGGCGGATTCAGTCTGTCCAGCGGCGATCCCATTCTGTGTTACGCGTCCTTGACTGCGAGATGATAGCCTTCTCCCGTCCAGACCGCTGCGGCGGAGCAGACAGGATTTTCAAAGTCGGCGAACACGCCCTGACCGATCACATAGTTGCAGGCGCAGTCGCCGCACATGGCGTCGAATTCGCCGTCGAACTGTTCCAGCGAAGGAGCGTTCTTGCCGTAAGTGGAAAGATAGAAGAGCTTTCCGGGGACGAGATCAAACACCTGGACGAGAACGGCGTCCCGGCGGACGATTCCGAGTGCGCCCTGATTCGTTTCCGCGTTGACGGCGGCGGCGATACGCGGGGTGTCGAGCGTGTCATGCTCATAGTCCATGGCAAGAAGGGAAAGCGTGAAGGCGTCGCGCAGATTCATGCCGGCCATAATCTTCTCGATGATCGGATCCGTATGGGAACCGTTGGTCGCAACGGCGGTTTTTCCGCTCAGACGGACGCAGTTGTAGGCGATGTAGGGGTTCTTGGAAAGATCCGACTCGAAGCCTTTGCGCGGAATGATGGAAATCGTCTCGCCGACCAGGTTCGCGGTACGGTTCGGGAACGAACGGGAAGAGACGCGGTAAGCCGCGACCGGGTTGCCTTTCGCGGTCATGCCGGCCGCGACGATTCTGCCGAGATACATAATTGCCTCCTTGAAATTGAAAAAATATCAGAACGACAATATAAAGCAGATTTTAAAATTTTCAATCTCTTTCTCTTGAATAAATCGCATTTTAATGGTATAATACGGGATACTGCAATTAAAAACTGAGGAGCAGATAAACATCATGGCTATTTTCAACGGATTTCACGGAATGATGCCCCCGCAGGATAAAGTCGCACAGGTCGCGGCGGTTCCTTACGACGTCGTAAACAGCGAAGAGGCGGCGGAGCTCGCCAAAGGCAACCCGCTCTCCTTCCTCCGCGTGTCGCGTCCCGAAATCGAAATGGAACCCGGCATCGACCTCCACAGCGATCCGGTTTACGCGAAAGCCGTCGCGAACTTCAGACGCCTCATCGCCGAAGCTCCGCTCTCCGAGGACCCCGCCGCAAACCTGTATGTCTACTCCCTTAAAATGAACGGACGCACTCAGATCGGCATCGCCGGCGCGGCTTCCGTTGAAGACTACAACACAAACGTCATCAAGAAACACGAAAAGACACGCAAGGACAAGGAGGACGACCGCGCCCGTCATGTGATGGAACTCCGCTCCCATACGGGGCCCGTGTTCCTCACCTACCGCGACAACAAGAACGTCGACGCCATCGTTGCGGAAATCACCGCCGAAACGCCGTATTACTCCTTCGTCGCTCCCGACGGGATCGAACACAAGCTCTGGAAAGCCGGTCCAGAACGCACCGAAAAGCTCTCCAGAATTTTCAAGGACGAAGTTCCCTGCTTCTATATCGCGGACGGACACCACCGCGCCGCTTCCGCCTCCCGTTCGGGCGTGACCTGCAAAGCGGCGAACCCGCACCACACCGGCAAAGAGGATTACAACTTCTTCCTCGCCGTCGCATTCCCCGCCGATCAGCTCCGCATCCTCGCGTACAACCGCGTGGTCAAAGACCTGAACGGGCTCGACAAAGCCGCATTCCTCGCAAAAGCCGGCGAAAAATTCAATATTGAAAAGACTGCCGCCCGGGAACCCTCCAGGAGCGAAGAAGTCTGCATGTATCTCGACAAGGAATGGTACAAACTCACTCCGAAGTTCGACACCGCCAGGCTCGGCGTCATCGAAAAGCTCGACGTCAGCATCCTTCAGGACAATCTTCTCGCCCCGATCCTCGGCATTGATGATCCGAGAACCAGCAAACGCATCGACTTCGTCGGCGGAATCCGCGGGACCGAAGAGCTCGTCAGACTCGTTGACTCCGGCAAAGCCGCCGTTGCGTTCTCCATGTATCCGACAACGCTTGATCAGCTTATGGATATTGCGGACGCCGGCGCAATCATGCCGCCGAAATCCACCTGGTTCGAACCGAAACTTCGCGACGGCCTCGTCGTCCACAACTTCTAAGCAAGGAGTTTTCCAGATGAAAAAAGCATCTCTGATGTTCACAGTTTTGACCGCGGGGGTGCTTTTTTCCACCTCCGCCTGCAAAGAGAAAGCCGCTCCCGCTCCCGTCGTTCCCGGCGTTGTCGTCATCCCGGCGGCGGAAGCGGACTATGTCGAATACATGCCCTCCATCAGCAATGTCATGGCATTCGACTCCGTCGACCTTGTCGCCCGCGTGGAGGGCTTTTTGCTGAAACGCAATTTCAAAGACGGCGAACTGGTCAAAAAAGGACAGCTTCTCTTTCAGATTGAACCGGAGAAGTACGAAGCCGCCGTTGCCGCGGCGGAAGCTGACCTGCTCAAAGCCCGGGCGGATCAGAAAAACTCGACCAGCGATTACGAGCGTCAGAAAACCCTGCTTGCCAAAGACGCGGTTTCCCGCCGGAAATACGATGAAGCGGAATCCCAGAAAATGCAGAGCGACGCCGCCGTTCTCGCTGCGGAAGCAAAACTCAAGCAGGCGAAACTCGATCTCGGCTACACGAAAATCACCGCGCCTTTTGACGGACGCATCAGCTTCAACCGCTACAGCGAAGGCAACCTCGTTTCCCCTGCCAGCGGAACGCTCGCAACCCTTCACCGCTC
>URNE01000164.1 GCA_900549045.1 uncultured bacterium
GACAATCGTCCGAAAACGCGATTTTGGCGCAAAAATCTTAATATTGTCCAATAGATTTTTTGAAGACAGGGGATTGACAGGGGAGAAAACGCGCTTTAATTCCACTCCAGGTGCGCGACAGTTCCGAAGCCGCGCACGGAATTGCAGAGAAGCATTTCATCCGCGGAACGGAGATCGGATTCAAAAAGAAGTTTCTCCTCCGCTGGAAGCGAGGCGAGAAGATGCGCGCGCTCCACGCCGGGAAGAAGTCCGCAGCGGAGCGGTGGCGTGTACCAGCGGGAACCATGACGGATGAACAGATTCGAAATGCTCCCCTCCGTGAATTCCCCGCGCGCATTGCGGAAAATCACTTCGTCAAATCCGGCGGCACGGGCGGCTGCTAAACGGGAATGATAAAATTCCCGGACCGTCGTCTTGTGATGAAGAAAAACATCGTCCGCATCCGTGCGGTCAGAGGAAACCAGGACCCGGAGCGGAACTGCCCTCCAGATTCCGCGTCCGGGCCCTGATTCAAATTCAATATTCCCGCGATGATCCAAAAAAAATTTCACCGTTGCATTCTCCGTCCCCTTGCGGCGCAGTTCCGCATCAATTCCGGAAAGACCGCGCTCGATTGCGGAAGGATCAACCGGACGGCCGAAATAACGCTGACTCGTCACGGCACGGAGAATGTGCGCGGCGGCATCCGCGCATCCATCCCGCACAGACCAGCGGATCGTCTCGAAAATCCGGAACGGAGGAGGAGCAATTTCAGCGTAACGGCGTTTCAGCAAAGCCTCCTTCCATTCGCTTTCCGCAGTGGAATCGGCAACGATCCCGCCGCCGATTCCCGTTTCAATACGCGTTCCGCGAACTGTCAGAGTGCGGATGGCGACGTTCAGCCGGAACACATTTCCCGGACAAAACACACCGATACAGCCCGTATAGACACCGCGCGGACTCTTTTCGTTCCGCCGGATGACTTCCATCGCCCGGACTTTCGGTGCGCCCGTAATCGACGCCGGGGGAAATGTCGCAGAAAAAAGTTCAAACAGACTCACGCGCTCCGGAAGCTCTCCGTGAACCGTGCTGATCATCTGATGCACGGTTCCGTACGTATCCACATGCAGGAGCGGATCGACGGTGATGCTGCCGGGAATGCAGACGCGTCCGAGATCGTTGCGGACCATGTCGGTAATCATCAGATTTTCCGCCCGGTTCTTTTCGTCGTGCGCAAGCCGCTCCGCAACCGCGCGGTCGGCGGCGGGAATCGGGGAACGCTTCGCGGTTCCTTTCATCGGGGAACTGAAAATGCGGCGTCCGTCCGATTCCAGAAAGAGTTCGGGCGAGAGCGAAAGGATGCGGCATTCGTCAAAGTTCAAAAACGCCGCATACGGAACCGGATGACGGGCGGCGAGACTCAGAAACAACTCTTCCGGGTGCGCAGGCTCTTCGGAACGGCAGCGGAATGTCAGATTCGCCTGATAGATGTCGCCGTCATGAATATGATGCAGAACATCGGCAATCTGTTCATTGTATTCCTTTTCGGAGAGCTCCGGTTCCAGCGTTTTTTGAAGATGTCCGCCCAGGTCATCGGGAGACCCGACCGCAAGCGGAGCATGATCGTAAACAGCGAATTCCGCAAGCGGGAGCTCCGGTTCGGGCGAGTGAACAGTCAAGGCGGAATCGAAGGCGGGGGCGGCTTCATAGGCGACGAATCCGGCGGCGAAGAAGCCTTCCGCAGTCAAACGTTCGAGTTCATGGAACAACGGTTCCACTTCATCAATGCAGTGCACCCGCAGAATCCGGACGGGATCGGAGAAGAGCTCCCACCCGGAGTTTTCTCCGGACGCGGCAAGCAGAGCCGTTCCCGGACGGCGCATGACAGAAAGCAAATCGGACGCTGACACAATTCACCTGCGGTTTGTCAACACCGGCAGGTTCTCCTGCTCCGCTTCGGAGGTTGAATGGTTCATGGATGCGGCTCATCGCGACAATATAGCACGGAAAAACGATTTTGCAAATCGGCTTGATGAACATTGCATTTTCCCGCTTCCGTGTTATAATACCTCACAAAGGAGATTTTATGCAAGGCGACAAATACAGTATCGACATGTGCAGCGGGCCGATCTTCAGCAAGATCATCCTTTTTTCCGTCCCGCTCATTCTTTCCGGAATTCTTCAGCTGATGTTCAATGCGGCGGATCTGATTGTGCTCGGACGCTTCGCGTCGCCGGAGGCAATGGCGGCGGTCGGGGCGACGGCATTCCTGACCAACCTCATCGTCAACGTGTTCATCGGGCTCTCCATCGGGACAAACGTTCTCGCGGCGAACTATCTCGGGGCGAAGAACTGGAAGAACACCAGCCGGACCGTTCACACGGCGATCGCGGTCTCCCTCGCGGGCGGCGCGGCGCTCGCAATCATCGGAATCCCGATTTCAAAGCCGCTGCTGGAAATGATGTCCACTCCGGACGACATCATCGGTATGGCGGCTCTCTACATGTGGATTTACTGCGCGGGCCTCCCGTTCATTCTGCTCTACAATTTCGGAAGCGCGGTGATGCGCGCGGCCGGCGACACGCGGCGGCCGCTCCTCTATCTGGTGATCGCGGGAATCGTCAATGTCATTCTGAACATCGTGTTTGTGCTCGGACTGCACATCGACGTCGCGGGAGTCGCAATTGCAACCACGGTTTCGCAGGCGATTTCGGCGTTTCTGGTGCTCCGCCACCTCATCCGTCTGCGCGACGCCTGCCGCTTCCGCTGGCAGAATCTGCACATAGACCCGATCATTCTGAAGAGCATGCTGTGGATCGGGCTCCCCGCGGGAATCCAGGGCTCGTTCTTCTCGATTTCAAACCTCGTGATTCAGTCGTCCATCAACTCGTTCGGAGCAATGGCGATTGCGGGAACGACCGCCGCGCTCAGCCTCGAAGGAATCGTCTACGTCGGCGCATATTCGTATCATCAGACAGTGATCACGTTTGCCGGACAGAACATCGGCGCGGGACGCGTGGACCGGGTAAAGAAGAGCATCTGGTACTGCCTGATCTGTTCGATTGCGCTTGAAACCGCCATGGGACTCGGATTCTATCTCTGCGCACGGCCGACGCTCTCTATTTTCAACACGAACCCGGAAGTGATTTCATGGGGAATTCTGCGCATGAGAATTCTGTTCACCACATATGCGCTCTGCGGAGTCATGGATGTTGTGAGCGGCGCGCTGCGCGGGCTCGGCTCCTCGCTTCAGCCGGCGATCGTGACCATGCTCGGAGTCTGCGTGCTGCGGGTGGTCTGGGTGTTCTGCGTCTTCCCGCTCGACCGGACGATGGAGAATCTGCTGATTTCGTATCCTGTTTCATGGTTCCTCACGGCGGCGGTCAACGCGGTGTTTCTCTGGATTCTCTGCAGAAGGATTTCCGCGCAGCGCTCCTCCGCGCCTGCCTGATTACGCGCGCGGATGCGCCATGTTGTAGACGTCCTTCATCCGCTCCGCGCTGATGTGCGTGTAGATCTGCGTCGTGCTGAGATTGGCGTGTCCGAGAAGCTCCTGGACACTTCGCAGATCGGCGCCCGCATCCAGCAGATGAGTGGCGAAGGAGTGGCGCAGCTTGTGCGGCGTCATGTCCATCGGCAGATCCGCCGTCCGCAGATAAAGCTTGAAGTTCGCCTGAAATGCACGCGGCGTGAGACGCTGTCCGAACTGGTTGACGAACACAGGAGCATTTCCTTTTGTGTTCGATGTGCGGAGGGTTCGCTCGGGAAAATAGTTTTTCAGCGCACGGATTGCCGGATGCCCTAGTCCGCAGAGCCGTTCCTTGTTTCCTTTGCCGCGCACCCGCATGACGCCTGAGACTAAATCCAGGTCTTCCAGGTCCAGCCCGATCGCTTCGCTGATACGGAGTCCGCCGCTGTAGATGACCTCAAGAATCGCGGCGTCGCGGGCGGCGGCGAAATGCGCGCTGTCCTCATCCTTCGCATAGCCTTTCTGATATGCGTCGCGCCAGTGAACCGCGGGAGCGTCGAGCAGACGCCCGACCTCGTCGACGCTCATGTATTTGGGAAGCAGTTTTTCGCGCTTCGGGGCTTTAAGCCCGAAGAACGGGTTGCTCTGCGCCAATCCCTCCCGCTGCATGAAACGGTAGAAGGTGCGCATTCCGGAAAGCTTGCGCAAAATGGAGGTTTTGGAAACGCCCTCTTCATCCTGCAAACGGACGATATAGGTACGCGCGCCGTAAACGTCGATGCTGTTCCAGTCAGCCTGCCGTTCCTCCGCATCGGTTTCGAGCATCATGCGGGCGAACTGGAGAATGTCAAGGCGGTAGCTGTCGACGGTGTGGGCGGAGGCGTTGCGTTCGTTTTTCAGGTAGGCGGAGAACGCGGAAAGCGCCCGGTCCATCTTCGGATCTCCGGACGCCTCCCCTTTATGTTCGAGTTCCGCCATTACGCGTTGTCGCGGCGTTCAAGCGCGGCTTTGACGAATCCGCGGAAAAGCGGATGCGCCTTCAGCGGCGTCGATTTGAATTCCGGATGGAACTGACAGGCGACGAACCACGGATGCTCGCGCAGCTCGACCATTTCGACCAGCTTGCCGTCCGGCGACGTGCCGACGATTTCAAGTCCGGCGTTTTCGATTTCCGAACGGAAGTTCGTGTTGAATTCGTAACGGTGGCGGTGACGTTCGCGGATTTCCCCGGCTTTGTAGACGCCCGCCGCTTTGGTTCCGGGCTTGATGACGCAGGGGTATGCGCCGAGACGCATCGTTCCGCCCTTCGCGGTGATGGTCTTCTGCGCTTCCATGAGGTCGATGACCGGGAACGGGGAGCGGGGATCGAATTCAGTGCTGTTCGCCTTCTCCATGCCGCAGACATTGCGGGCGAATTCGATGACGGCGCACTGCATTCCGAGACAGATTCCGAAGAAAGGAACCTTGTGCGTGCGGGCGTATTCCACGGCTTTGATCTTTCCGGGAACTCCGCGGTCGCCGAACCCGCCGGGGACCAGAATGCCGTCCACCCCCTTGAAGATCTCATCCAGATCGCCGTTGTCGAGTTCTTCCGCTTCAACGGGACGGAATCTGACCTTTGCGGCGTTCGCGATTCCGGCATGCGAGAGAGCTTCATAGATGCTCTTATACGCGTCGCGCAGAGCGATGTACTTGCCGACGACGGCGATTTCAACGGTTCCGTTCACGGGGTTGAGAACGGTTGAAACCATCTTTTTCCAGTCGGAGAGATCGCTTTCGCGCCCGGGAAGATCGAGCAGACGCAGCACGCAGGCGTCGACGCCCTGTTTGTAGAGGTCGAGCGGAACTTCGTAAATGGAGTTCTTGACGTCGAGCTCCTCCACGACGTTTTCTTTTTTGACGTTGCAGAAGAGAGCGAGCTTCTGTTTGTGGTCTTCCTGCATCGGCGTTTCGCAGCGGCAGACGAGGATGTGGGGAACGACGCCGATGCCGCGCAGAACGCCGACGGACTGCTGGGAGGGTTTTGTTTTAAGTTCCCCCGCCGCCTTGATGTAGGGGACTAGCGTGAGGTGGATGAAGATGGAATTGTTTTCGCCGAATTCATGGTGGAACTGACGGATCGCCTCAAGGAACGGGAGGGATTCGATGTCGCCGACCGTACCGCCGATTTCGGTGATGGCGATGTCCACGTCTTCAGAGTGCATGGAGGCGATGGCGGCTTTGATTTCGTTGGTGATATGCGGGATGACCTGCACGGTTCCGCCGAGGTAGCCGCCTTCCCGCTCGCGGTGAATGACGGAGCTGTAGATGCGCCCGGTGGTGTAGTTGCTGGCTTTCGAGCAGGTGATTCCGGCAAACCGTTCGTAATGACCGAGGTCAAGATCGGTTTCCGCGCCGTCGTCGGTCACATAGACTTCGCCGTGCTGATAGGGCGACATCGTGCCGGGGTCGACGTTGAGGTACGGATCGAGTTTCTGCATGGCGACCCGGTAGCCTCTGCTTTTAAGGAGCATGGCGATTGAAGCTGCGGTAATCCCTTTTCCGAGAGAGGAAACCACGCCTCC
>URNE01000165.1 GCA_900549045.1 uncultured bacterium
CTTCTCCCGAGTTTTACCTTTGAATCGAAAATGCAAAAGAAACAGTGTCTTTTCGCAAATTCAAAATGGAAGAAAAATAAACTGAAAAGGCAATCATGCGCACGGAAAAAATCCAAACCGCATCGTTGGTCTATGAACTCAAAGGCGAGTTCGCGGACTGGATGTTCAACTTCAGAGAGGAGAGTCCTGGAAATGGACTCTCCATTCTGCATTTCAGTCTGACGGCCTCCCGGCCGCAGAGACCGCCGGAACTCACTCTCTCGTTCTGCGAGCCGATGAAGGATATTCAGGTCCGCTGGACCGCGCAGTATCCCGCGTATCATCATCTGCCGCCGTACTGGTGGGCCGGGGGACGGATCGAAACCAAACTCTGCCGCAACGCTCCCGTTTTCTCCTATATGAACCTTGAGGGAGAAAACCGGATCACATACGCCGTTTCCGATGCGTTGGGAACCGTTTTCACCCGAACCGGTCCGCATGAATCGGGCGGGGTGATCAACGAAATCCGCCTGTTTTCCGACCCTCTTCCGCCTGTTGCGGAACTCCGTTTCGCCATCCGGATCGACCGGCGTCCGGTCCACTATTCGGATGCCCTTCGCGGAGTGACGGCGTGGTATGCGGAGAATCCGGCGTATGCTCCGGCACCCGTCCCCGAACAGGCGCGTCTGCCGCTCTACTCCACATGGTATCAGTTCCAGCGCGACGTTTATGCGGAAAAGCTCGAAAAGGAGCTGGAACTTGCGGCCAAATGCAACCTGAAAAATGTCATTCTCGACGACGGCTGGAACTTTGACGGCGAGACGATTCCCGGAAAATTCGCCCATGCCGGCGACTGGGCTCCCGCCGCCTCGAAGTTCCCGGACATGCCCGCCCATGTCCTCCGCGCACATGAACTCGGATTCAAATACATGGTCTGGTTCTCGGTTCCGTTTGTCGGCTGCATCGCGAAGAACGATTTCGCGCGGTTCAAGGAGAAATTCCTGCGTTCCGATCCGGAATGCGGTGTGCTCGATCCGCGCTTCCCTGAAGTCCGCGAATATCTCACGGGACTTTATGAGCGCGTGGTCCGCGAATGGGATCTTGACGGACTCAAGCTTGACTTCATCGACAGTTTTCATGTCGGCGGCGACGACCGCGCGATAGTGGAGAACTATGCCGGACGCGACATTCATTCACTTCCCGAGGCGGTGGACGTTCTGCTTTCGGGGATTATCCGCCGACTCCGTGAGATCAAACCGGAGATCATGATTGAGTTCCGGCAGAGCTACATCGGCCCTGCGATCCGCAAATTCGGGAATATTTTCCGTGCCGCCGATTGCGCTTTCGACATGCTTCAGAACCGTGTGCGCACGCTTGATCTGCGTCTGCTTTCGGGAAACACCGCGGTGCATTCGGATATGCTGATCTGGTCAAAGGAGGAGACTCCCGAAGTTGCTGCGCTTCAGATTCTGAATGTCATTTTCAGCACGCCGCAGATTTCGTGCATGCTGACGGAGCTTCCGCCTTCACATCTGCGCATGCTGGCGTTCTGGATGTCATTCTGCATGCGTCACCGCAAGACATTGCAGGAGAGCGAGTTGCGTCCGGAGCATCCGGAGCACAGCTATCCGGTCGTAACCGCGGAGAGCGCGGAGGAGACGATTACCGCGCTTTACGAAACGGACCGTGTCGTCCGCCTGAATGCATCGCATCGTCACATCGTCCTGAATGCCACGCACGCGCCGGAGCTTCTCATTGAGACTCCGCATCCGCGCAAGTGCATTGTATTCAACACGTTCGGTGAAGAAGTTTTGCGATGTGAGGTTTCCGGTCTTGCCCGGGTTGCGGTCCCCGCCTCCGGCTTCGCGGAATTCGAATGATAAGGAGAGCAGCCTCGCAGGGGGCTGCTCGAAAATAAGGTTATTGCGTTAAATTCCTTACATCCGCAGGCAAAAAAATGCAGAATTTTCTGCCTGCGGATTTTTATCCCGTCAGAATCCGAGCTTGCGCATCCAGACGGCGGCGAGGTCGGGCCAGGCGCGGACTTCAGGGAAGTCGGGGTGCGTGCCAAGACCTAAACCATGATAACCGTAGGGGAAAATGTGCGTCTCAAACGGAATCTTCTGACGGCGCAAAGCCAAAGCAAATTCCAGCGTGTTTTCCACAGGAACGGCATTGTCCTCGGCGGTGTGCCAGAGGAAGGCCGGAGGCGTATCCGGACGGACACGCGTTTCCCACGAATACGGAGCGTAGGCGGCGTGATCCTCCGTGCCGAGAAGCTGCTGGAAAGAACCGAAGTGCGCTTTGCCCTCCTGACATGTAATTACCGGATAACAGAGAATCAGCATGTCCGGACGCGCGGAGACGGAATCGCATTCGTCGCCGTTGTCCGCTTTGATTTCGTCAAACACAATGCCCGTCGAACAGGCAAGGTGTCCGCCGGCGGAAAAACCGAGAACCGCAATCTTGTCGGGCTTGATTTTCCACTCGTCCGCATGGGCGCGGACAATCTTGACGGCGCGGAGCGCATCCTCCTGCGGGGCGGGCCAGCGGTACGGAGCAACACGGTATTCCAGAACAAAAGCGTGGAAGCCGAGCGAATTGAATCGTTCCGCAACCACGCCGCCTTCGTGCGGGGCGCGGGCGTGGTAGCCGCCGCCCGGGAGGACGATGACGCAGCCGCGCACTTTGTCGCCGGGCAGGAGACAGGGCGTGAGATAGGGCTGGAACGAATCGGTTTCGCCGGGAGCGGCCTTGCGGTCGCTCCACAGCATCATTCTCGGTTCAAGTTTCATCGACGGAGCCTCAGATCATGGTGAAAAAGGTCTTGTCGTCGAGTTCGGCTCCGGCGAAACCGCGGAAGTTCATGGAGAACTTGAAGTCGCCGGGCTTGATGAGGAGCTTGTCTTCCGGAAGCGGTCCGCAGGAGTTGGAGCCGAGCGGAGCGGATTTCCAGTTGAGGTTCAGAACCAGTTCGTCGCAGTATTCGATCTCGTGCGGGTGTTTCGCCTCTTCGAGCGCCTGCGCGGTGTAATGGTGCGCGGAGAAGTCGAAGAGCGGAGCGCCGGAAACGAGAATTCCGCACATTTTGTCGTCGTAGAACGCGGCGCGGCGGACTTCGTGGCGGTTGCCGTTTTCCTGCGGGTAGGTGTAGTTCGTGGAAAGAGCCTCGACGGGGAGCTTGTAGTAGCCGACCTTCTGGGCTTCTTTGGAGTCGGGATACGCTTCGCCGGGACCGAGTCCGAACCAGGCGGCTTTGGTGACGGTTTCGGGGAGCGTCATTTCAAAACCGACGCACTGGAGGGGCGGAAGTTCGAGTCCGGCGTCCTGAAGCTTGGCGGAGAAGTCCAGACGGAAGGAGCCGTCGGGCTGGAAGTTGTAGATGTATTCGCAGAGGAATCCCCAGCGGTGGACGGGCGCGGCGAGGCGCGCGGTGACTTTGACGCGGGTTTCGTTTTTGCGTCCGGTCAGGAGGACGACGTCTTCGAGACGGTGCTGAGCGCAGCTGTAGCCGTTGGCGTGGAGCTTGGCTTTGATGTTGCGGTCGTTGTCCGTGGGGGCGCGCCAGATGTTGAATTGCGGTCCTTCGACGATCAGAGGAACGCCGTTTTTCTCCCAGGCGCAGAGGCGTCCATTGAGCTTGTCGAACTGGAAGAGGGCGCCGTTCGCTTCGATCTGGATGAGCTCCTCGTCCTCATCGGCATTGATTTCGCGGGCGGGCATGAGATGCGCCGGGGCGGGGGATTTGACGGGGAGCGCGAGCTGGCCCCAGGCGATTTCGAATCCGCAGGGAGCCCAGTCGGTGTCGCGTCCGAGCGTGAAAGTGAGGTTGAGGAAGTATTCCGCACCCGGCTTCGGAGCTGCGGGAAGGGTGAACGGAATTTTGACCGTTTCGCTTGCATGCGGCTTTGTGGTCAGCGGAGCGAGCGTTCCGGACTGGACGACGCGTCCGTTTTCAGTGACGCTCCAGACGGGGTTGAGATGCTCAAGAGTGAGGAAGTCATAGTAGTTGGTGACGACGACTTCGCCCTTTTCGAGTTTTCCTGCAGCCACACGGACGGGGGCGATGACTTTCTTGTATTCGGTGAGACCCGGAGTCGGGGTCTTGTCGGGGAAGACGAGACCGTCCGCGACGAAGTTGCCGTCGTTCGGTTTGTCGCCGAAATCGCCGCCGTAAGCGAAGAATTCGACGCCGTCGTCATTGAAGGTGCGGATGCCGTGGTCGCACCATTCCCAGACGAATCCGCCCTGCATGTTCTTGTTGGCGTAGAAGGTCTTCCAGTAGGTTTCGAGTCCGCCGGGTCCGTTGCCCATGGCGTGAGCGTACTCGCACATGATCGCGGGATACTTGCCCTTGTAGCCGTTGACGAGGTCGTTCCATCTTTTCGGATCGGGATACATGTGGCTGAGGACGTCGACGGTGAGGGTGTCAGCCTGGTCGCCTTCGTAATGGATGAGGCGGGAGGAGTCGATTTTACGCATGGCGGCGGCCATTTTGACGAGGTTGGACGCGAGTTTTTCCTTGCCGTGCGCATAGCTGGATTCGTTGCCGAGGGACCAGCAGAAGATGCAGGCGTGGTTTTTGAAACTCTGAACCATGCGGGTGCCGCGTTCGACGATTGCTTTTTCCCACGCGGGATCGTTTGCGGGGTTGCCCTTCCAGGACTGCGGACCTTCGCAGAAGCCGTGAGTTTCGAGGTCGGTTTCTGCAAGGACGTAAAGACCGTACTCGTCGCAGATCTGGTAGAATCGCGGATCGTTGGAGTAGTGCGAGGTGCGGATGGCGTTGATGTTGTGACGCTTCATCAGGATGATGTCCTGAAGCATGGCGTCGGTGGTGAGGGCGCGTCCGAGGTCGCAGTTGAATTCATGGCGGTTCACGCCGCGGAGCATGATGACTTCGCCGTTGATGAGGAAGTTTCCGTTTTTGAGTTCGACTTTACGGAAACCGATCTTGAGGGCGACGATCTGGGAGACGGCTCCTTTGGCGTCCTTGAGGGTGAGGAGGAGCGTGTAGAGGTTCGGTGTTTCCGCGGACCACTTCAGGGCGTTCTTGACGTCGGCGGAAAGAGTGACGACTTCCGTGTTCTCATTTTTTACGCTGAAATCGGCGGCGAGTTTTGGTTTTGCGAGGACGCTTGCGGGGAGGGCGGAACCGTCCGGGGCAATAAGTTCGGCCTCCACTCTGCCTTTCGCGGCTTTGACGGAGAAGTTGCGGATCGTGACGTCGACGGATAGCTGACCGTTTCTGTATGTGCGGTCGAGGGTCGGTTTGGCGAAGACGTCGTAGAGAGCGGTTCTGGGAAGAGCGGTGAGGGAGACTTCGCGGAAGATGCCGCTGAGCCACCACATGTCCTGATCTTCGAGATAGCTGGCGTCGGACCACTGAATGACCTGAACGGCGATTCTGTTCGTGCCGACTCCGACGAATTCGGAGATGTCGAATTCGGAGACGACGCGGCTTCCCTTGCTCATTCCGGCGAGCGCGCCGTTGACCCAGACGTAGAAGAAGGAGTCTACTCCGCGGAAGGAGAGAATGATCTGGCGGGTATCCCATTCTTCGGGAATTTCGAATTCACGGACGTAGCAGCCGGTGGGGTTTTCCGAGGGGACGAACGGGGGGTTGAGGGGGAAGGGGTACTGAACGTTGGTGTAATGGGGGTGTCCGTAACCTTCCATCTGCCAGTTGGAGGGAACGACGATTTCTTCCCAGTCGCAGAGGTTTGCGTCTTCGGCTTCGAAACCTTCGGTGACGGCCTGCGGATTTGGGAAAAATCCGAATTTCCATACTCCGTTGAGGGACATGTAGAGCGGGGACTGGCTGTGATCCCCTTCCAGCGCCTGAGTTCTGTCGAGATACGGGACAAGCAGAGTTCTTGCCTCGAGACGGTTGATGTTGGTCAGAGAGCAGTCTTCCCAGTCATGTTTCATGAAATCACCTTCCGGTTCTTAAGTTTGGTGTCTTTTGCATTGAGTGTATATATTTGATGCTAATATATCCGGTTTGAGGCGATAATCAAGA
>URNE01000166.1 GCA_900549045.1 uncultured bacterium
TGAACCCGTCGTTCATTTCACCTCCCTGCGGTAAATGAAAATGTCTTTCGGAAGGCGCGCGGCCTCCCTCCCCTCCGCAAGTTCCGTCCAACCGGATTCGTTCATTCCGCCGACCGTGACCCGGTAATCTGGAAGCGGATGCGCTTCCTTCAGAAACGGGCGATGCCACTGTCCGCCGGAAAGATAACCGATCTGTCCGAAATACGTCTCAATCAGCGGATGCTTCCCGCTCTGATACTCATCACAGCTCTTCACGGTTATTCTTGCGGAGGCACGGTTCCGCCAATCCGCGCGGATCATGCGGGCGGCGGCGACAACAGTCTGACGCTCATGGCTTTTCTTGCGCGAAGTGTATTCCTTGATCAGCGGAGAATAAATATCCCAGACCGTGAAGGTCGCGCAGGCGGCAAGCAGAAGAATGCCTAGTTTTTTTCCGCGCGGCGTCCGGCAAAGGAAACGCCACGTCTCCCGCACGCCAAGTGCGGTGAACGGCAGACTGAGCGGAAGCGCGACCAGCAGATAACGGCGCGACGTCACGAGAATACCATAGAAAAGCCACGGCTGAAATGCCAGCGAAAGGAAAAATAAAAGATACATTCCGAACAGAAGCGTATCGAAACGCGTCCATTCGCCGCGGCGGATCCGCAGAACGACGCCCAGAACGGCAAATACAAAAAACTGCGGATAAAGCCCCTTCAGGAGCGAAAGCAGGAAATCACTCATTGGAACCCTCCCGGGGAAGCGGAAGCTGCGCCGCAGGATTGCGCAGCCTATCCAAAAGCGGCAGTTTTTTGCTCAGACGGCGCAGCACCATCGCATGACGGTACTCAGGTACCGGCCAGCCGATCATGCGGTAGTTGTAACACATCTGCGGAAAAAGAATCAGCAGAACCAGTCCCCCCGCCGCCAGACTCCGCAACGGATGACGATGCCGGACAAAATCCCAGATCAGCAAAATCAATGATGCCGCCGCCACGAACAGCGCAGTGTCTCCCCGGCTCAGCAGCAGAACCGCCGCACCGAACGCAAATGCAAGGTAACCGCCCGGGCGGCGTCCGGAATCATGCAGAAGCGCGGCCGCATAAAGCAGAAACGATGCACCGAACACGGCCGCAGTCTCGCGCAGTCCGAAATAGCCCAGACGCATGAGGTAGGAACAGAACGGAATCAGAACCGCCGCGAACACGGCGTTGCCGAATCCGTAAATCCGGCGGACCGCAAAGAAAACCGGAAAAACGCTCAGCGCAAGGAAAAGGGCCGACGCCATCCGGCACGCCGCCCAACCGCTGATCGGGAAGAGAGACGCGAGGAATCCCGCACAAACAGGCAGAAGCGGCGTTATGCGCGGATGAAAGGCGAATTCCCAGTCTCCCGCCGCAAACGCTTCCGCCATCGGAGCGTAACGGCCGGCGACGTCCAGTTTCGGAAGCTCCGAAAACAGAAGCGCGGGAACCAGAGCGAGAAGCGTCGCAAAAAAAATCAAAACGGGAATCAGCAGATCTTTCCGCCGTCCCATGAAGTATCCCGCGCCCTTGACAGCAAACGGGAAAATCAGACGCAGAGGGAGTCGAACCCTCGCATGGAATCCGCGCAGTTCCGGATGTGCGGCATGAAGTTCGCCCACCTCGAATCCGCGGCGGAACAGGGAAAGCACCGTCTCCGGATGTTCATGACGGCCAACCGCCTCGGCGCAGTACCCGGTTCGCCCGCCGCCGCGGATGATCTGCGATGCAAGAAGCGTATCTTCGCCGAATTTGCAAACGGGGAAATTGCCGTGGCGCAGCACCTCTTTCACCTTCCATGCGGCAAAGGCGTCGGAGAAGAAAAACGGAGAATCGCCCTCCCGCGTATTGATACGCGAATGTTCCGGATAACAGTTCTTCCGCTGCCACGCGTCGAAAGAACCGGCGGCATGCACGATCTGGCGTCCGTAACACCCGGCAATGTCATGAGTCCGGAGGAAGTCAACAAGATTCTTCAGGGAATCCGGAGAACTGAGTTCAACATCCTGGGAAAGGAAAACGACGGCGTCAAAACCGCGGTGATTCAGCAGACGGACGATCCGGTTCCGGGTTCCGCCGTGATTGAAACGTTCGCGGCGGATGCGGAGAACATTCCATCCGCAATCCCGCGCAAGAATGCGGGTCATGTCTCCGGATGAGCTGTCTATGACGAGCTTCAGGTCCGGAACGAATGTTTGAGCATCAACAGCATTCAAAATGCGCTTCCAACAGTCGTCGCGGTCGGCATTCAACGTTGGAATTATGAGCGCAGTTTTCATTACTGTATTGCAGCCCCCCGAACGGGCCGGACCCGTCCTATCCGGATTTTAACTTCCGATATGGAATTGATTCCGAAGGCGGCTTCCAGTTCCGCCAAAGTTTTTTTCTGGAAGGCATCCAGCATTTGAGGAAGCGGCATGCCGTCCGTCGGCTGGAACTCCATCAGCACTTCAAGCCAAGTGGAGCTCCGGCGGGAGCGGAGAGACGCTTTGTCGATTTTGAGTCCGGGGAAATCCGATTCCAGCGATTTCACCAGATCGGAAATGGAACGCGCCGCGATGAAGACCGTTCCGCGTTCCGCCTGAAGCAGAATGCCTTTAGCCCGGCGTGAAGTCGCGATGAGCCAGTAGAGAATGAGCGCAATCAGAAGCGTGAACGCGAAAACCATCAGCCCGGACATGAATCCGGCGAGGAATTCGCTTCCCGTATCGAACGAAAAAAATCCGATCGCGAACTCTCTTAACGCCTGATATGCGCCGCGCATGGTTTATTCCTCCTCGCCGTCTTCTCCGTCCGGAGAATCTTCCAGATCCATGATCACGACATTGACATGGTCGACTTTCATTCCGGCGAGTTTGAAAATTTCACCGGCAACGGCGTTTTTCAGTTCACTGGCGACCTGCGGAATCAGGACGCCGTACAGAAGAATCACGCGGACTTCCACGGAGACGGAGTTTTCGTTCATCTCAACCGTGATTGCACGATCCTGAATTTTTTTGCTTCCGACAATTTCCGCAAGATTGTCGACCAGGCTGCTGGTTCCGAGACGGAGCACGCCTTCCACGCTCATCGCCGCCTTGCGGACGATGGAGGCAATGACACTTTCATGAACTTTCACCGCGCCGACGGAATTTTCGTGCGCCGGCTTTGCCGTTTTCTTTTTTGCAACTGCCATGATTATTCCTCCTCTTCCTGCGGTTCCTCCGCATCCTCAATCTCGCGAACCACGATGTTGACGCACCCGACCTTCAGTCCGGTCAGACGCGTGATCTCATCCGCAATCGCAGTCTGCACGGCGGCAGCAACCTGGGGAAGCGAGACCCCGTAATACAGATTGACGGAGACTTCCACGGAGACAGAGGACGGACCCATTTCCACGACGATGGAGCGGTCATGGATTTTTTTGCTTCCGACCATTTCGGCGATATTGTCAACAAAGCTGCTTCCGGAGATCTTGGAGACTCCTTCGACCGAACACGCCATTCTGCGCACGATCGTTGCAATCACATTTTCGTGAATCCGGACCGTGCCCTTGGTTGCGCTGTAAATCTCATTCATGTTTTTTCTCCATCCCTGCTCGGGGATCAGTTGTTCTCTTTGGTCTTTTCAAAACTGCCGTTCTTCATGACCCGTTCAATGAAGCCGGTGTCATAACGGCCCTCGGTGAATTCCTTCGTGCCGGTGATGAACAGATCGAACGGAATCGTGGTCGCGACGCCCTCGATGATGTACTCCTGAAGCGCGCGGCGGCACTTCGCAATGGCATCGGCGCGGTCATCTCCGTGAACAATCAGCTTGGCGATCATGCTGTCGTAATACGGTGGAATCGCATAGCCGCAGTAGGCATGGGAATCAATGCGCACGCCGTAGCCGCCCGGAGCGGAATAGAATTTGATTTTGCCAGGGCACGGCGCAAAGTTGCGGTACGGGTCTTCCGCATTGATGCGGCACTCAATCGCGTGACCGCGCGGGACAATCTGTTTCTGCGTGAAGCTGAGCTTGAGTCCGGCGGCAATGCGGATCTGTTCCTTGATGATGTCCACGCCCGTCACCATTTCGGTAACCGGGTGTTCAACCTGGACACGGGTGTTCATTTCCATGAAATAGAACTGTTCCTTCGGTCCGAGAAGGAATTCGATGGTTCCGGCGCTGACGTATTTGACCGCCTTCGCCGCCTTGACAGCCGCCTCGCCGAGCTTCTTGCGGAGCGCGGGGGATATGGACGGGGACGGGGACTCCTCGATCAGCTTCTGATGACGGCGCTGCATGCTGCAGTCGCGCTCGCCGAGCTGGAGAACATTGCCGAAGGTGTCCGCGAGAATCTGAACTTCGATATGTTTCGGATTCTCGATGAATTTTTCGATGTAGACGTCACCGTTGCCGAAAGCCTTTTCCGCTTCGGTTTTCGCGGAGTGGAATCCCTGAATAAGACTGGCGTCGTTGTGGGCGATACGCATGCCGCGTCCGCCGCCGCCAGCCGAAGCCTTGATGATGACCGGATATTCGAGTTTGCGGGCGACGACGAGCGCCTCTTCTTCGGTTTCAATCACGCCGCCCGAGCCGGGGGTGATGGGAACGCCGGCCTTGCGCATGGTGTCGCGGGCGCAGGCTTTATCGCCCATCGCGCGCATCTGTTCGGGAGTGGGGCCGATAAAGGTGATGTTGCAGCTTTTGCAGATTTCCGCGAAGTGAACGTTCTCCGCAAGGAACCCGTAGCCGGGGTGAATGGCGTCAACGTCGCAGATCTCAGCGACGGAGATGATGCGGTCGATCAGCAGATAACTGTCGCTCGACTGCGCGGGACCGATGCACACCGCCTGGTCGGCGAATTTGACGGGCAGACTGTCTTCATCCGCTTTGGAATAGACGAGGACGGATTTGACGCCCATCTCCTTGCACGCGCGGATAATCCGCAGGGCGATTTCGCCACGGTTGGCGATCAAGATCTTGTTAAACATGGAAACACTCCTGGGCACAGAGCCGCAATTATTCAATGACAAAAAGCGGCTGTCCGTATTCGACGGGCTGTCCGTTCTCCGCGAGAATTTCTTTGATGACGCCGGACTTTTCGGCCTTGATTTCGTTCATGACCTTCATGGCCTCGATGATGCAGACCGTGGTATCGGGTTCGACTTTGGAACCGATTTTGACGAAAGCGTCGACGCCCGGAGCGGAGGAACGGTAGAAAGTTCCGACGATCGGAGAGTCAATCGTCTCTCCTGCCGGAGCGGCCGCTGGTGCGGCGGGAGCGGCGGGGGCGGCCGCAGGCGCGGCGGCAACGGGCGCGGCAGCCGGAGCGGCCGCAGGCGCGGCGACAACAGGAGAAAGGGTCTGCGCGATTATCGGATTCGCATTCTGTCCGCCGCGCTTGATGCAGAGATGCATGTCTTCCGCTTCGATCTTGAATTCCGTCAGATCATTCTCGGACATCAGCTTGACGATGGTTTTGATTTCTTCGATTTTCATTTAAAAGCCTCTCTTTTCCGCGTGTGGCGTCGCGCCGGTTTACCGCGGGTTCTCTTTCCTGCACTCAAGACGACGGACCAGTGCGCGGAAGGCCCATTCATAGCCGTCCGCTCCCAGGCCCACGATCTGACCCACACACACCGGCGCCGTCAACGATCTGTGACGGAATTCCTCGCGTGTATGGATGTTGCTGATATGTACTTCGACCGCCGGAAGCCGGACCGCCTCCAGCGCGTCGCGGACGGCCACGCTCGTATGAGTGTAAGCCGCCGGGTTGATCACTATTCCATCGGTCCCGTTGAAAAGCGTCTCGCCAATATGATCGACCAGCGCGCCCTCGCTGTTGCTCTGGAAAAAGTCCATCTCCACCCCCAGCTCTTCCGCGACTTTGCGAAGGCGCGTCTCTATCTCCGTCAGAGTGACGGTTCCGTAGACTTCCACCTTCCGGCGCCC
>URNE01000167.1 GCA_900549045.1 uncultured bacterium
TCGTTGTGACTTGCCGTGCGGCCGTCGATGATGCGTTCTTCCTCAAGCATTCATGACCTCGTTCAGCGTGCAAGCGCCTTGAGGGCGAGACGGATGCCTTCGCTCACCGTCACTTCGGCGGGGAGCGCGCGCACGCTCGCCTGAGCCTCGCGTTCGGAATAGCCGAGCGCCATCAGGGCGCTCAGAATGTCGGCCTGGGCTGCGGATGCGGCTCCGCCCGCAGGCGCGAAGGCGTTGCCGGCGAGCTTGCCCTTGAGCTCGAGGACCAGACGGTCGGCCGTTTTCTTGCCGATGCCTGGCACGCGGGTGAGAAGCGTGGCGTTGCCCTGCTCGACGGCGTCTGCGAGATCCTGAGTGCTCATGCCTGAAAGCACGGCGAGCGCAATGCGCGGGCCGACGCCTGAAATGCGGATGAGAGCCCTGAAGGTCTGGCGTTCCGCCGCGGTTGCAAAGCCGTAGAGAAGCTGGGCATCCTCGCGCACGATGAAGTGGGTGAGGAGCGTGATCTCGGAGCCTTCGGCGGGCAGGTTGCAGAAGGTCGACATCGGAACGTCGACTTCGTAGCCGACGCCGCCGACGTCAACGAGGACCTGAGGCGGGGTCTTTTCAATGAGCTTGCCGTGCAGCCGTCCGATCATGATGTTTTCCCTTCCTTTGTGAAAAGCGCCGTCCAGGCGCTGCGCGCACCTGCGGCGCTGCGGCCGCGACGCGGAACCGCACTGGCTGGCTGAGCGTGACGCGTCCGGTTTTGAAAGCCATTGTGCGACCGAGCGCCGACGCTTTGAAAACTATAACCCCTTTACCGGCGAAGGAGCGGATACCGTGGATTCGCAGCCGTTCTACAGCTGGACGGCGCTTTTCCCGCTTATGTGGTCGCTCGAGCAGTTCGGCGTAACGCCGTGGGATGGCCTGTTCTTTGGCATGCTGGATTGCGGAACGAGGGCAGAACCAGCGTCCCGAGCAGGCGCACCGGAGAAGGATTCGCCTCCAGCCAGACGTCGTTGACTGTAATGAAATTGTCGTCCAGCGGTATCGTCCCGCGCGAGGCGCGGTCGGTAAAGACGGAGACGACGTTTTCTTTTTTCAGAAACGGCGTAATTTCAACCAGTCGTTCATTCGGGGTCGCAAGCGCGTTTTTGAAATCCTGGCGGAAGGCGTCTATCAGCTTGCCGTTGAGCATGATTTTTCCGTAATCCGCATTCAGATCTTCAAACCGCAGGAAGATGTGCTTTCCCTTCCACTCCTCCGGAACGGAAAATGTGCGCTGATACCATCCGGCGGTCACTTTCTTGTCGATTTCCTCCGTCGGAAGCGCGGAAAGCTCTCCCTCCTTTTCCACGTAACGCCGGAAAAGCGTGGAACGGCAGCTGCCCGGAACCCGACTGTAAAGCTGTTTGCCTTCTGCAGAGGGGGCGAACGTGTAATTTTCTCCGGGGAAAATCCGCCAGATTCCGTTCAGGGAGATGCGCTCCCGTGCGCCCTCGGTCCGCTTCCGGGCGTCGTTCAGACTCCAGCGTTTTTTCTCCAGCGCGGAAGAACTTTTGCGTTTCAGAGCGGCTGTTCCAAGTGTGTCCGGATCGACGGAGTGAAATTTCAATGCCGGAGCAGCTTCCGCCCCGAGAAAATTTCCCCACGGCTTGCTCAGTTCCAAAGATCCCTGCGGCACGCCGTCAAAGAAAATCTTTGCCTGTTTCCCCTCCGCTTCCACCGCAATGTTCAGCGGAAGTTTGTGATTGAACACGTACGGAGATTCCAGATTTTTCACTCCGCCGTTAATCGTCAGCTTTCCGGAAGAGCCCAGCGAGGAAATCCGAATCTCTCCGCCGGAGCTTCTGAATTCCATCAGAGGCTGAGCCGAAGAAAAACGGGAAACCGGAGCACTGAAACGGACCTCAATGCGTTTCCCGTTCCGCGCGACTTTTTCCGCCGGAACAGGCGACAGGCGCATCGCTGCGCCGCCGATGGATTCCGTCAGAATTTCATCCGGGGAAAGCTGACGGTCATAGAGTTTTATCTCATCGTAATCGCCTTCTCCGACTTTCGCCTGAAAGCGGTCGCTTCCTCCGCGCCCGAGCCAGATGTTCAGCGGATCGGAAAGTTTGAAATCTGGCGCAATCCACGCGTCCCGCTGTTTGCCGGCGGCCGGTTTTCCGTTGACATAAAAAGCGACTTCCCCTTTCGCGGCATTCCAGGTGAACGCCAGATGATACCATTTCGCCGGATCAAGCGTCACCTTCGCGAACAACTGACGTTGACGCGGAGCGCAGACGGTCAGCTCAAACATCCCCTTGTCGCGGAAGTAGATCAGATAACTCTGGATTTTGCCGCCGCTCCGGGCAAAATAGAGCCAGTTGTTCCCATCGCCCTTGTCATCCGGATTCGGACGGAACCGGAAAGCGACGCTTCCCTCCGTGCACGAAAGAACCGGAAGACCGCTGATGTTGACGGCCGTCACCTGATCGTACGCATGACGCCGCACCGAAAGAGCCTTTCCGGAAACGCCGTCGACATATCCGGTCCGCCCGAAAATCCTTGCTTCGGGAAGTTTTTCGCCCGGTTTCCCGACGATTTCCGGCGTTCCGTCAAACGGAACAGTAAAACGGGCTTCCGTCCCGGCCGCAGCCAGCGGCAAAACAGCGAACAGAATTGTTTTCAGTAAAGATTTCATTTTGACTCCTTGTTTATTTTGAGTTCGAACATGCCGGAAACCGGAACGGGGAGTTTCAGCAAGCCTCCGGCAAACGCCTCTTCGCTTCCCGCAGATTCTCCACAGACATCGAACGCGCGTCCGCGGAATCCCGAAACGGAATTCACATAAAGCGCAGGCTCCGCCGTTGCGTTGAACAGACAGCAGCGTCCCGCTTCCGGAAGTTCCACAATCTGATTTTTCCCGTAAACGGCAATCACCGTCTCACCGTCTTTTTCCGCACGGATCTGCGGATAACGCGCCTCCGGCGCGAGCGGAACGAACTTGCCTTTCAGCAGAGTTTCTCGGTGTCGGATCATGAAATCCAGATAGAATTTCAGCATTTTCCTGTGTGTTTCAGGCAGATTTTCAAGTTTGACCGAAATCTGCGGAACGGAGAAAAGAACCGCGAGCAGCTGACGCGCCGCATCCTCCGCGGAAGTCCCGGTGTGCCACTCCAGCATATCCGAATGCACCGCCGTCGCCCCGCTTGTCAGACGCAGATTGACCGAACCGACCCGGTTCGTGACCGAATCGCCCGGACAGTCCGTTACGCGGAACATGTTGCCGTACTTGCGGATCGACGGTCCGATATACGGCTGGCGGAATTCAATCAGAATATCTTTCTTGATTTTCCGCAAACGCTCCGTCATGGTAAAGAGCAGATGATCGACCGCGAGCGGAAGACTCCGGATGTCGCGTCCGGCGTAATTTTCCCTGATTGCCGGATCTTCACCATTCCACTGGAACTTGTCGATGAAATCAAATTTGAAACCGTCGATATCCCATTCCCGGAGCATCCGCTCGCAAACGCCGATCAGATACTCGCGCACCTCAGGGAAACGCGGGTCAAGCGAACTGCATTCCAGAAAAGGAACATCGTTGATAAACTTCCCCTGAAACCGCTGAAACGCCTTGCTGTGGTAGCCGATGAACGGAAGTCCGAACCACATCACATACTTCATGCCGAGCGCATGAATCCGCGCGACGTGTCCGCGCATATCCGGAAAACGGAGCTTGGAAACTTCGCCGTCGCCCCAGAAATCGCACCCGCGCTTGTCGTCGTCCGCATACCAGCCGCCGTCGACGAGCAGACCTTTCATGCCGTACTGCACGGCAAGCGCGCACTCCTTTTCGAGTTCATCCGCAAAAATTTTATGATGATAGGAATACCAGGTGGAATAGAACGGCTCAAACGCCGCCTCCGGCGCGGGAAGCGGACGGTTTTCGGGAAACTTTTCGAACCAGCGGGAAGCGGACTGCACGGCTTCCGCGTACGTCTGTTTCCGCCGGTCGAACCGGAGCACGACCCGGCACTGTTCCGCCGGAGACTCCGGCTGGGTGAACAGCGACGCCGAACAGCTCAGCTCGTTCGTCTCCTCGCAGACACCAGCCTTGAATTCGACTTTCCGGATCGCATCGGAAACACAGAATGTCAAACGGTTCATCCCGTCATTCCCGAAAAGAACGAGAATCGGAGTATGTCCGGACAGACTGGAACCGACCGCTCCGCTCCAGTCGGGCGGAATCGTTCCGGCTCCCCCGAATGCGGTATGCCAGCGGTATTGAATGTCGTGCTGGGGAATGTTCCACGAAAGCGTCAGTTTCGGAAGAGGGGCTTCACCGGCGATGGTTTTCAGCTGAAGCGTGACTTCCAGCATGCCCTCTTCCGGAGATTCCGTCTCCGCGGAGAGAGTCCAGTGTTTTCTCCAGTCTCCGGCAATGGAAACCGGACCGAATTCCGTGTTGATGATGTCGCCTTTCTCCGGCGGTTCCGCGAAGAGCATCGCGGACGTTGTCAGGGCGATTGTTTCAAGCAGAAGTTTTTTCATTACCATGATCCCTTTACTCTCATTTTTCAGATGTTGACGAAACGTTTCTCAACGTCCGCCCATCCAGTTTTTGACCAGTGCCGGACTGAATCTGCGGAATTCCACATGACCGTCCTTGAAGAGCCAGTTGCCGGAGGTGAAATTGTTGTGAACGATTCCTCCGGTGTAGCGCGACATTCCATCCGTCAAATTCGCGTTGGTCGCCCAGCCGGGAAGTGTCGAGGCAAAAGTCTGCTTGATTTTCGTAGAGCCCTCGGACGCATAGAACGAATCCGTTTTGCTATAGGTTCCTTCCCCCATGAGAATGCGTCCCTTGACCTGTTCGAGTCTTCTGCCTTCCGCGGGATCGGCGTTGTAGTTCGTAAACCAGCCGTATTCGTTTGCGTCCGTCGGAAGATAGGTCGGACGATACTTGTCCGTCCCGGCATCGCCGGAAAACAGCGGATGCAGTCTTGTCGCCGCAATCGGGCAGACGGGAATGGAGTTTGCTTTCCACGTGTAGCGGTACTCGCCGTAGGCGGAGAAGTAGGCATACGTTCCCGTTGTGTCGTTCTTCAGCCTGCTTCCCGGATAATAAGGGCCCGGACAATACGGATGAAGCAGGCCAAACATGTCAATGTCTTTCGCATACGTGTAAGAGGGCAGGAACCCGCCGGCGTCGCTGGAATAAAGATTCAGCGCGGTTCCGATCTGCTTCAAGTTTCCGGTGCAGACGATTGTCCGCGCCTTGTCGCGGGCCGCATTCAGGGCCGGCAGAAGCATTCCGGCAAGGATTGCAATGATCGCAATTACTATGAGAAGCTCTATTAGGGTGAATTTTATCCTGGAGCGGCGGAAAAAAGACGGGGATGGGGTTTTCATTGTGTGGCAGGCCTTTCGGTTGTCGTTGCTGATGGAGTCAGATTTTTTCGAATTTGATGTTGCGCACCTTTATAACGGTTCCCGCGGGAAGGTTTCCGATATTGAGGCTCGGCGCGAAAATCAGTCCGTTGTAATCGAAATCCGCGGTAAATTCAAATGTGAATGTCTGGAACCCGGTCGTCAGTGCAATGTTTTTGCGCACCGTATTGCTGAATGCCGTCCAGGGTTTCGTCGCCTGCTGAGCCGCGACTACGTGAATTTCCGATTCGGTGGAAGCGGCGGCAGTTATGGAACAGCGGTAACGCTCTCCCTTCCGGATGGTCTGCGAAGCAGTGAAATGAACGATTGCGGACCACGGTTTTTCTCCGGTTTCCAGAAGTTTGAAATCCCCCGTATCGCCGTTGCGGGAAAATTCCACTTTCCGCGACCAGCTCAAGCCGGCGCTGTGAGCGTTCCATTCGTGAAGCGGCTCCGCAAAAAGCATTGCGGCAC
>URNE01000168.1 GCA_900549045.1 uncultured bacterium
ATAGGGAAATACAGCATAGCTGAAGCGGTGACGGAGTTTGTCAAAAGAGCGCGGATGGGGAAAAAACGGAAAGAATTTGCGGGCAACTCCCCGTCCAGTCTGTTTCTGATCGTCGACAGCGTTTTTACAACCTACGGCGGAAGTTTCGGGAATTCTATGGTGCAATACATGGGAATCGCCTCGACAAACGGAAAAGGATTCGCCAACGGAGCCGTTCATTTCAGACATAACGGCGGCTATGCCAATTTCGGAATGCTTGACGGCAGCGCTTCAAGCATGAATTTCAAGGCCGCCTATTTCCGTTCCGACGTAACTTTCGGAGTTATGCCGGATTCGCAGATTCTCAAACAACCGTTCAAGGAGTGAAA
Organism: uncultured bacterium; assembly: GCA_900549045.1. Lineage (GTDB taxonomy): Bacteria > Verrucomicrobiota > Lentisphaeria > Victivallales > UBA1829 > UBA1829. The sequence goes on from URNE01000168.1 coordinate 369, forward strand.
CATGAACAGAGACGACAAAATCAGAAAAATGCGGAAATACGCGTTTTCGAACTGTTTCCGTCCTTTTCCGCACCTTCTCCTTCTCTTCGCATCGTTTTCCGCAATGGCGGCACACTGGAGCGGATGGGAAATTTACAAGAATCCGAAATTGACCGAATCCCGGATTCGGATTGAGGACGGGAATCTGCAGGCGACCCTGAATCCGGGAGCCGGGAAACGGGAGTTCCGGGATCTTTCCATTACAAAGCCGCTTTCACTGGAACCCGGGAAACAATACACTCTCGAAGCGGTAATTGAGGCGGAGCAAGCCGGAGAGACGGCGATCATCTACAAGCATCACGCCCCGTACAAAACCCTTGGCTTGAGCATGGTGAAAAAGCTTCTCCCCGGGAAAAATCTGATCATCCACAAGTTCCGCCCGGAAGAATGCCCGCCGGGAAAGACTTCGCTCCTGACAATCGCCTGCGGCAGAATAAACGGGAAAATCACAATCACGGATTTTGCAATCAAGCCGGGACGCGGAACGAAGGTATCCTGTAAAATCCTTTCCGATGAGTGGAATGCGGAATTCAGGGGACAGACGAAAAAAGTCAAACTGCGGAACGGAGCAATCGATTTTCGCCCCCTGTTCGGCAAACAGCCGACGCGTGCGGAAGTGCTTCTGACACAAACTTTCCACAGTGAAGCCACTGGAACGATGCGCCTTGGCCTTTCCGCCGACTGGTGGATGGAAGTCGAGGCAAACGGAAAAAGAGTTTTTTCAACGCTGAAGACTGGAAACAACGGACCGCAGAGTCCGAAAACAAATTTCGCGGACATTCCTGTTCAGCGCGGAGAAAACACAGTCCGAATCCGCATTCTTGCCGGAAGCAAGGGCTGGAGTTTCACCTGCGGGGAACCGGCGGCTGCAATTGTCCCCGAGGAAACGGAAAACTGGTGGAGCCGGAGCGTTCCGGTAAAAAACACGGTTGTCGAAGGGAGCGCTCTTGACCTTTCCGGGATTGTTCCGGCAGACCGGATCAGCACAAGAATCGTTTACAGTTCCAAAGCCGGGGCTTACGCTTATGAAGATGAACCGGACAAGCCGGTTCGCCTGTTCGCGGTGGAATCCATGCCGTGGCAAATATTTTTCGGACGCAAGTTCATCCGTTCTGAAGAGGAGGCGAAAAAGGAGATTGACGCCTGGGTCCGCTCCCTCCGGCGGCGCGGATATGCGGCGGTCCGCATGCATACCCTGGACGGAATCATCTGTTATCTCTCAAAGGAAGACATGGAACTGGATCCCAAGGCGTTTGACCGGGTGATGTACAGCTTTTACCGTTTTAAGGAGGAGGGAATCCGTTTGCACCTGACGATTCTCGCCTACAAGCTGTATTCCGAGCGGAAACACGCTGGAGAAGTGTTTGCGGACCGGAGTCCGCATAAAATAGGTTTCATGTTCTTGAACGAGTTCGAATGCGAGCGGTTCCGTTTCGGCGCGGAGAAGCTCTTGAACACCGTCAATCCCTATACGAAAATGCGTCTGGCGGACGATCCCATGCTTCTCAGCGTGGAACTTTACAATGAAATGGAGGTCGGTGCGGATTTCGTGTTTTCGTTCTACCACTGGAACAAGAATCCCCGTTTTGCGCCTCTCCAGGAGAAAATCGGCGAGGCTTGGAAATCTTTTCTGAAACGCCGCAACCTGCCGCTGCGTCCCGTGCCCAAGCGGATTGAGTCCGGCGGACGGAACTCTCCGGATGAAACCTTGTTCCTCGAATTCTGTTCGGAGCAGCTCGACCGTTCGTACCGCTGGGGCGAAAAGGTCCTCCGCGACTTGGGGTGGAAAGGGGCGATCGTGCAGAACAGCCAGTCGAAACGGATCGTTTACGGAAGCTCGCGGTGGCGTTGCTCCAATACGGTCGAAGCGCATGGTTATTTTGCCCATCCATCCCGGTTCACCGGGAAAGGATCGCAGAATTATCAGCGCAGTTCCGTCGAAGGCCTGGCGGAGCAGTTCCGCAGCATCAATTCGGTGCGGCAATATGGACGCGCATTTCAGACCGGGGAATTCAATCACGCTTTCTGGAATCGCTGGATCCACGAGGGTGGAATCGTCTATCCTGCCCTGGCGGCATTTCAGGGGCATCAGGCGATTGCCTATTTCGCCTCCCCGTACAATATGCGGCACAGCGGAATCTCCTGCTTCGAGATCGCGGAAAATCCGGTGATGGCGGCGAACGGTTTTCTCGGTGCGGTTCTCTTCGGGCGCGGAGACATCAGACCGGCAAAACATCAGGGAGTGCTGAATATCCCGAACAGCTATTTGAAACAGGGGACAAACGCCTATTTCCCGATAAACAGCGAGCAGTCTAAAATTGCGCTGATGACCGGTTTTTCCATCGCGTTTCCCGATCAGCCTGCTGCAGAGGGAACCGCATATCCCCGCAAACCGGATTTTGAACTGACTCCTGCAAATCACGGTTTTGTCAACAGCTTTGAATGGACCAGCAATCTCCGGGACGTAAACGACGGATCATTCGATCTTGCCGGATATGTCGCGAAACTGAAAAAACAGGGGATTCTCCCGGCGGACAATGTTTCCGATCCGGCAAAAGGCGTGTTCCAGACGGACACCGGAGAAATCACAATGAACGGTCCGGAAAAGTGGATGACGGTGATCACCGCCCGCACGGAAGCCATCACCTGGACCGGAAAGCCGGCGAAAAAGCTCGGGAATCTGACGGTTCTCTCCGGCACGAGTCCCGCAACCGTCGCAGCGTCCGCGGTCGACGGGAAAAATCTTGAGAATTCCTCCAGAATCGTGCTGATCTGCGCCACGGAGGCGATCAACAGCGGGATGGAACTTTCCGAAGATTGGAGAACGCTTTTTTCAGTCGGCGCTCTGCCCGTTCTGGTCCGTTCCGGGACGTTCTCCGCAGAGCTCCTTGTCAAGCCGGGCAACTGGAAACTCTACGCGCTCGGGCTCGACGGAGAACGTCTTGAGGAGCTCCCGCTGGAAAACGTCGGCGGCAAGCTGAAAATTCAGCTGAACACGGCCGCCTTGAAAAACGGCGTCACCCCGTTCTTTGAACTCTGCCGGGATGAACGCTGAAGCGGCGTCCGCGGCACGGCAACACGGCCGTGCCGCGTTGTCAGCTCCGAAAAATCAGACGATGAACGAGACAGGATGAGACTCGGAATGTTTTTGTGACGCGCGGGGAAACATCGTCAGGCGACTGTTTCACGAATAAGAACTTCAGTCCCTTCCCTTGCCGATATTGGCGAGGAATGCGCGGGTGCGCTCATTCTGCGGATTGTCGACCAGCTGTTCCGCGGAGCCCTGCTCCACGATGACGCCGTCCGCCATGAAAACGATGCGGTCGGAAACATTGCGGGCAAAATTGATTTCATGGGTTACAATCACCATGGTCATGTGTTCTTCGGCGAGCTGGCGGATCACCTTCAGGATCTCCGCGGTAAGCTCCGGATCAAGCGCGGAGGTCGGCTCGTCGAAGAAGAGAATGTCCGGATTCATCGCAAGTGCGCGGGCAATCGCGACGCGCTGCTGCTGTCCGCCGGAAAGCTGATACGGATACGCGTCTTCGCGCCCTTCAAGCCCGATTTTGTGCAGCAGCAGTTTCGCCTCTCCGATCACCTCCGCCCTGTTGCGTTTCTGCACGCAAACCGGAGCGTCGATGATATTTTTCAGCACCGAATAGTGCGGGAAAAGATTAAGACTCTGGAAGACGAGACCGAAGCGGTTCCGCGCCTGCTTCAAAACCGATTTTCCCGCATATTTCCCATTGTTGAGAATACGGAGATTTTCGTATGAAATCGTTCCGGAATCCGCGGTTTCAAGCATGGTCGCGCAACGGAGCAGAGTCGATTTTCCGGAACCGGAAGGTCCGATGATCGAAACGACCTCCCCTTTCCGGACCGAAAAGGAAATGTCGCGCAGAACATTCAGCGGACCGAAACTCTTGGAAAGATGCGAGATACTGAGAATATCCATAGCTTCACCTCACCGGTAATAATTGAGCCGTTTTTCGAGCAGCCCCATTCCGGCGGCGACAACGAAATTGAAAATGTAATAGAATACGCCGGCCACGACAAACGGAACCATCGTCGTGTGCGCGCTGGAAATCTGTTTGGCGATAGTGAACATCTCCAGAACCGAAAGCGAGAAGGCTAGCGACGTGTCCTTCACGAGGGTGATCACCTCGTTCGTCACCGGCGGAATGATCCGCTTGATCACCTGCGGCAGAATGATTTTGAAGAACGTCTGCGGCGCGGAATATCCGAGCACGCGTGCGGCTTCGTACTGCCCGACCGCCATGGATTCAATGCCGCCGCGGTAGATCTCCGCAAAATACGCGGCGTAATTCAGCGAAAACGCTATGATGACCGCAACAAAGCGGTAGCCGCTCGGCAGCGAAATGTGAAAAAAGTAATACGGTCCGAAAAAACAGACCAGAAGCTGAAGCATAAGCGGTGTTCCGCGCATAACCGAAATGTATACGCGGAACACATTGCGGACGATGCCGAACTTCGACATCCTGCCGAGCGCGACAAGAAGTCCAAGCGGGAGGGCGAATACAAGTGTCAGCACAAAAATTTCCACCGACACCAGAAGCCCGCTCAGGAGCTCGGCAAACATGTTCGGATAGTTCATCGCCGCTTCACGGTCACGGTTTGAGAATCAGGACGTTCTGCCCGTTGAAGTACTGACCGGAAATCTTGGCGGCCGTTCCGTCGGCGACCATCTCCTTGAGAGTCTTCTGGACCGCGTCGCGAAGTTCCTTGTTGCCCTTGCGGAAACCGATTCCGTACTTTTCCGTCAGAATCGTTTCAGGAAGCATGACGAATTTGCCGTTGCTCTGCTGAATCTTCAGCTGGGCAACGCCGATATCCATCGCGACCGCCTGAACGGTTCCCTGTTCGAGTTCGGTAACCGCGTTGTTGTAAGTCGGAGTGACGATCATCTGCTTGAAGGTCTTGCCGAGAGCCTCTTTCGCGCCGCCCTTCATGAGAGCTTTCTGAACCGGCGTATCGGTCTGAACCGCAACGGTTTTCCCGGCGAGATCGGCAAGCTTGCGGATCGGGGAATCCTTGCGGACAAGCACGACCTGACTGTTGTCGACATAGGGTTCGCTCCATTCATACGCCTCTTCGCGGCCGTTCATGGTGAAGCCGTTCCAGATGCAGTCGATTGAGCCGGAGTTCAGCTCCATGTCTTTCGCATCCCAGTTGATCGGCTTGAGGACGATTTCCCAGCCGTTGCGTTTTGCGACTTCGCGGGCGAGATCAAGGTCAAATCCCTTGTAGACGCCGTTTTCCTTGTAGCCATACGGCGGAAAATCCGCGTCGAAGCCGACGGTGAAAGTTTTCTTTCCGCTGTTCGCATCGGAACAGGCGGTGAACAGAGTAACGGCCGCCACGCAGGCAATGACCACGGCTAAAACACGTTTCAGCATTTTTTGCTCTCTTTCGTTGGTTAAAATTTCTAGGAGTG
>URNE01000169.1 GCA_900549045.1 uncultured bacterium
CAACCAACGCGTTTTTCCGGATATCCTGTTCTGCGTCTGCACGATTCCGCAATCTCATGGCTGGATCTTGAACCGGAAAAAGGCAGATTTGAGTGGTTCCTGCTGGATACGCTCGTCGAATGCGCGGAGAAAAACGACCTCGATCTTATGTTTGTTCTGGGCAATGAGGCAATTGTCTACAACATTGACCGTCCGCACGGGAAAGACTGGTTCGTCCGCAAAAACGGGAAAAAGAACGGTTTTGTCATGGGGAACAACTGGATGAGCGTTCTGCCGGACATGAAGGACTGGACCGATTTCGTTTCCGCTCTTGCCAGCCGCTACAAAGGGAAAATCCGTTACTATGAGGTCATGAACGAACCGAATCTTGTCATGCCCGACCCGGTGAATTACATGCGCTATCTCAAAGTTTCGCATGAAATCATCAAGAGGATCGATCCTGCGGCACAAATTGTCGGCATCTGCTCCACAGGCGATTTCAACGGCAAAACAGAGGAGTATATTGACGCCATCGGTGCACAGGGCGGATTCAAATATTTCGATATTCTCTCGTTTCATCCATACGACGCTCCGCTGGATACCGCGCCGAACCGCGCGGAACGGCAGATCGAGCGTATCCACGCACTTGCCGCGAAGTACCGTCCGGGAACGCCCGTTGTTCAGGATGAAATCTACTACCTGACCGACCTTCAGAAAGTCTACAACGGAGCTCTTTGCGGCCTCGGCTGGCCTGCCGGAAATGCGATCCGCCGTTATGCGATCGATCTTGCCGGAGGGCTCGTCGGTTCAATTCCGATGGCGGCCCGCGGGCTGGAGGCGGGGGACGCCGGACACCGCAACTCCTGGTATGTGCCGCGCTTTGCGATGCACTATGTCCCGCGTCCCCATTTCATCGCTTCCAATGCGTTCGGACGCTTCCTCGAAGGCGGAAGGTTCCTTGCAAAACCGGATATCAGCTCTCTGCTGAACTCGTTTGTCTTCCTTGATCGCAACGGAAAGGAAGTCGCTCTGATCTGGGCGCTGACCGAAGACGGCGAATGTTCATTCGACCTCCCCGCCGGAGTCATGGCGTGTGATCTTTTCGGAAATCCTCTGAACGGAAAAACGGTCAGCCTTACGGAAGAACCGGTCTATCTGTTCGGTTCCGAATTGAAGAAGAAACTGGAAACTGTCGATTTCCGGATGAAGACCCCGTACCGGGTTCTCGGTGCGGCGGAATCCATGCGGAACGGGGCGAAACACATTGCCGTGGAGTTCCGCAACATGTCGCCCGAACCGCGCGCGATGCAGGCTCGAATCGCCGGGCTCCCGGGAACACGGAGCTTCACGGTCGCGGCGGATTCCGCAAAAACGGTTTCTTTCCCGCTGAACGGAAAAGAACTGAAAGAGATTGCGCTCATCGTGGTCGACGGCGGACGTCTCTACAAGGAAAAACTCTCCGTTTCCGCGCATAAAACAGTTCTTTCGGGCGAGACCGTGAAGGTCGGCGGTTTTGCGGAGTTCACACCGTCGCTGAGTCCGGAAGGATTTGCATTCGACATCCGCGTGACGGATTCGAGCCCGACTCCGCGCGTGGCGGGGGAACCGTGGCGGGAAGACTGCGTGGAGTTCTTCTTCGACGCCGCGCCGGACCGCAATCTCAACCGCTCCGCCTATACGGAAACGGGCATGACGCGTCTGTTTCTCGTTCCGCCGTCCGCGGACGGCAAACCGGCGGCGCTGCTTGATATGAAGATGAAACCGGCGGATATGAAATGGTCTCTTGACCGGAACGCTTCGGGCTACACCGCGCACGTCATGGTACCGTGGAAACTGCTCGGCGCAACTCCGGAGAATCCGCCGTCGTTCGACCTGATCTTCTCCGATTTTGCGAATGGCAAAAAAGTGAAGTCCTCCGCCTGGGCGGGCGGTCCGGACAATCACAAGAACCGTCTGAATTTCGGACGGATCGGCAAAAAGTAAAGGAAACGCCGCCGCCGTTCCTTCCGGACGGCGGCGGTAAAAAAAGAAAGGCAGGCAACACTATGAAAACTCCGAACAGAAGAACCATTTCATATTTCATACCTCCTGTTTCATATTTTAAGCGCAAATCCGGCAGGTTTACGCTTATAGAGCTCCTGGTGACGATTGCGATCATCGCGATCCTCGCCGGGATGCTTCTTCCTGCTCTGAACTCGGCTCGTGCAAAAGGACACGCGATCAGCTGTCTGAATCAGTTCAAACAGGTCGGAACGGCGTCGATTATGTATTCCAATGCAAATGATTATATGCTTTTCGGAGAAAATCAGGATGAGAACGCCTGGTACGGCCGCATCTGGCCGTATCTGGTCGGCAAGGATTATCCCGGCCAGGCTGAGAAAGTGACATCGCCGCTCATGTGTCCCGCCGGAGATCCGCAGGATACTTTTCACTGGCACAACGACTCCAAGTACTGGGCTATTACCAATTTGTGCTGGAATAAGAAACTTCAGCCGGGCGGAATTCCGGATAAAAAACTGATGACCCGCTGCAGCCGTCCTTCGGAAATATCGATTATGTGGGATACCTATCTGATTCCAAGAGGTTCTTCTGCTGCTGTCACGTGGGACCGGATTTTGGATCCTCACAACCATGCTGAGGTGATAAACAATCTTGCTCCCCGGCATATGGGAATGAGCAATCATCTGTTTGTCGACGGTCATGCGCAGACTTTGGATTTTATCAGAGTTTCGAACGATACATTTTACGTGCGTTACGCGGGTCCGTATGTAGATGTTGACGGCCGCAATCCCTACTGGCGTTAAACTGCGAAAGGCAATCAAGCACCATGCCTGTTTATGAGAACGAATATACAAAGGAAATCCGGTTCCCGCTCGGCGGAATCGGAACGGGATGCGTCTGGATCAACGGTTCGGGAGAGTTTATCGATTGGGAACTCCTGAACCGTCCGGCGAAAAACACCTTCAACGGCGGAACGCATTTTATGATCCGCGCAATCCGGAACGGCGTTGTGGAAGATGTCCGCATGCTTGCCGGACCCTACCGCGGACCGCGCAACGGCGACCCCTGCAATTACGGCTTCGGCGTCCCGATGGAGACTCTCGCGGGCGTGCCGCGTTTCCGCCGTGCAAAATTCACGGGCGAATTCCCGGTTGCTGAGCTGGAGCTCTCCGATCCGGCGTTCCCCGGAAAAGTCGTGCTGACCGCTTTCAACCCGCTGATTCCTCTGAATGAATACGATTCTTCGCTGCCCGGTGCGATGTTCCGGATCCGCGTGGAGAACAATGGCGAATCGGAGCTCTCCTATACCGTCGTTCTTGTCGCGGACAACCTCTGGGAGCCGGTCTGCCTGAACGAACCTCTGACAGGTTTTTACCATGGCGTCGTGATGCGTCCCGGGGAGGAATCGCTGAAAGATGCGCCGCGCGGAGAGTTCGCAATTGCGACTGATGCGGAAAACGTCTCACTTCAGGTCAATATGGAGGCGCACGATTTCTTCGACGGGCTTTCCCTCTATTTTGAACGGCTTCACGCCGCCGCGCCGATTCCGCATCGCGACGGTACGGGGCTGACGCGTCGGTTCCGGGAGAAAAGCGTTCCGGGCGGCGTGCTGGATCTGCGCTGTCACGCGCTCGTCGCCGCGGAACGCAAAGTTCCCGCGGGCGCGGAAACGGAGTTCCGTTTTGTCTTCGCCTGGCGCATTCCGGAGAACCGCAACTCCTGGATTTCGGATCGGCCGTTTGTGAACCTTCATGCCGCGCGTTTCGCATCCGCCGAATCCGCCGCAAGTTACATGCTTTCGGGCTTCGGCCGTCTGTTTGAGGAGACCGACCGTTTCCGCCGCGCGTTTTACGATTCCACACTTCCGCCGGAGTTCATCGACGCCGCCGGAGCCGCCATGTCGGTTCTGAAAACCACGACCGTTCTGCGCGCACCGGACGGAACCCCGTTCTGCTATGAGGGCAGCGGCGTCGACAGAGGTTCGTGCACCGGTTCCTGCAACCACGTGTTTTCCTACGAATACACGCTTGCGTATCTCTTCCCCGAACTGGAACGGGCGATGCGGACTGTTGAGTTCGAGCGGAATGTGCGTCCCTCCGGCGAGATGCCGATGCGTATCTGTTTTCCGCGTTTTTCGAGATCGCGCGGAGCGGCGGACGGACAGTTCGGCTGCATCATCCGCGCGTACCGCGAGTGGAAACTTTCGGGTGACGACGCGTGGCTGCACCGTCATTATCCCGCGATCCGCAAGGCTCTGGAATACGCATGGAGTCCGGAAAACCGCGACCGCTGGGACCCGGAACAGAGCGGAATCCTGACCGGACGCCAGCACAACACGCTCGATGTTGACCTGTTCGGTCCGAACGGCTGGCTGTCCGGCATGTATCTTGCCGCGCTCCGCGCCGGAACCGAACTCGCGGAAGCCGTCGGCGACACCGCCTCCGCCGCGCTCTGGAAACGGATTGCCGACCGCGGAACCGCGTGTCTGAACAGCGAACTTTTCGATGGGACGAATTTCATTCAGAAGCTCAATTATCATTCTCATGAAGCGCTGGACGGTCTTCCGCAGAACGCGGGGCTCTGTGAGATCGACAACCCGACGACGCTGGATGAATTCTACTGGGATTCCGCACGTCGCGAAATTCGTTATCAGCTGGTTCACGGGACGATGATTTCGCAGTTGCAGGGACAGTGGCACGCTTCCCTGCTCGGACTTCCGCGCGTGTTCGACGAGGAGAAGAGCAAAACGGCGCTGGAGACGATCTTCCGCCGGAATTTTGTTCCCGACTTCGGCGAACGCTTCAACGCATGCCGCCTTTTCGCGCTTGCGGGGGAGGGCGGAACGATGATCTGTTCGCAGGCGGAGTCGCCCGAAATTCCGCACGCGCCGCTTCCGTATGCGGATGAGACGATGCCCGGTTTCGAGTATGCGTTTGCTGCGGAGCTGATTCAGCACGGAAAGCCGGATCTTGCCCGCCGGATCGTCAACGCTGTCCGGGACCGTCACAACGGCTCGAACCGGAATCCGTGGAATGAATGTGAATGCGGCAGCAGCTATATCCGCAGCATGGCGGCGCATTCGCTTCTGCTTGCCGCTTCCGGTTTCCGCTGTGACTTGAGCGCCGGGCGGCTGGAATTCGCGCCTGCGGTTCCCGGTGATTTCCGCTGTTTCTGGTCTTGCGGCGCCGCGTGGGGCGTTTTCTCGCGCAGTGCAAATGAGTCGCTTCTGGAAGTGCTCGGAGGAACTCTGAATCTGCGTGAAATGAAAATTGATGAGCTTGTTCATTCCGTCGAGCGGATTCTGAGAGCCGGGGAGCGTGTCCGGTTTGAGTGACCGGCACGCTCATTGTTTGAATATTTCGATCTGCTGCTTGCGGTACTGCCCGGGAGCGAGCCCCGTCTGGCGGCGGAAGAAGTGGGAGAAATAATATTCGTCGTTGAAGTTCAGCAGACGCGCGATTTCACGGACGGTGAGTTCTTTGTTGCGGAGGAGCAGTTCCGCGCGGGAGAGGAGGATGTTCGAGAGATATTTTTTCAACGGAATGCCGATGTCGCGTGAAAAATTGCGTGAGAGGCGGTCGCGCGGGATTCCGGCAATCTCCGCAAGGTCGTCGATTGTGAGCCGGGCGTTGATGTGATGGGCAATGTATTCGAACAGAGTGCGGTATTTCTCAAAACAATCCTTCTGGAAAAGTTTTTTTTCCGAGGGAAAGAGATCCGCCACTTTCAGAAAGAGGAGTCCTTTGATGCGGAAGGCGGCGGAGAGGTCGGAGCTGCTCTGGAAAACGGCGGCGACCTGCTCGACGAACTCGGGATCGTGCCGTTCCCGCAGGATGGCTTCGGAAAGGAAAATATCCTGATACGCGCAGTGCAGAAC
>URNE01000170.1 GCA_900549045.1 uncultured bacterium
TTCAGCGTATATATTACTTAGCATGAACTAAGTTCCTCCTGGCGGGGGACCGGATCAATTCGGGGATCCGGTTCCCCGCTTTTTTATTGCCGGAGAAACTCTCAGCGCGGGAATTCGTATGCGCCGGGAATATAAACCGTGCCGCGGAAGCGGCAGAGCGTGCCGGAAGGAACCGTAACGGAGAAAACATCCCTGCGGATTTCAGCATGAATCGCTCCGCGGAGAGTCGGATAAACGTATGAAGCGGAAATCAGACCGCCGGGCTGCGGGGCAAATTCGAATTCCGCGAAACCGGGCTTCAGGGGACGGATGCCGAAAAGACCGCGCGGAATCATGTTCGCCGGAGCCGCACCCCACGGATGATTCCAGTCCTGATTCGGCTTGAACGTGTCGTCCCAGGCCTCCATCGCCATCGTCGCGCCTTTCCGTATCATGTTCATCCAGCTGCGAAGCGAATCGGAAGTCATGAGCTCCAGCGCGTAATCAGCCAGCCCGCAACGGAAACAGGCCTCCAGAAGGAATTGAGCGACGAACACGCTGCACGCCATTCCGCGTGAACGGATGAACGACGCCAGAGCCGGAACCTCCTCCGGATCCGCAACGTCGAACAGAACCGCGAAAACCGCGCCGTGAAGCGACATGTGGTCCGACTCCGGATTGTCGACGAAGCGTCCGCTCTTCAGCATCGTTCTGCGGATCGACGCGCGGAGAAGCGCGGCGCGGGAACGGAAATATTCCGCTTCGGAACTCAACTCAATCGCATCCGCAAGCTCCGCCATGACAAGCAGCGAACGGTACAGCCAGCAGTTCGGAACCAGATTGATTTCCCCGAACTCATAGCCGTCGCGCTCGGCCATCGGCCAGTCCACGATATCGCGCGGATTCCGGTTCCCCTCCGTTGAAAGCAGACCGTCCGCGCGTGTGAAATTCAGCAGCAACTTTGAGTTCAGCCCCGCATACCAGCGGCGGACGCTTGCGAAGTCGGCGGAGTGCAGCCAGTAATCGCGCGCGATCAGCGGCATCGCAAGCAGCCACTCCGTCGGCCAGGTCGGAAACTTGAACAGATGATCAATCGTGCGCCGGGCAAGCGCATAATCGGCGTCGAGCGCAAAATGTCCGAGCTGGTTGATGTAGGCGTCGCCCTCGTACGGCAGACGCTCCCGGTTGCCGTCGATGTAGACGCCGAAAACGGTCGTCGCCCTGATCGTATGCCGGCAGAGCTCATGGACGCGGTTCAGGTTCTCATCCGACGAATGGAACGCGGATGCGGAATCGTTGAACGGGGCGTGGAATGCAATACGAACCGGTTCGACGGAAACCGGAGCGCGAAACTCCGCATAGCGGAACGGGGCGACCTCTTCGGTAAGAGAAACCGAGCCCGGCTGAATATCCGGATGATGCGGAAGCGGAAAGCGGTAAACCGTCTCGCCGGGAACAACCCGGATTGCTGCGGTGAATGCGATGCGGCTGCCGCCGGGCGTGCGGTTCAAATGTCCGTCCGGAGCAAGGACTTCTCCAATTGCGCATTCTATTTCCGTCTCCGTTTCCACGGCACAGCGGAATTCCAGCTGGCCGAACATATCGGTTCCGAAGTCAAAAAGAGTGGTTCCATCAAAGCGGCGGACATTTTCCGGGAGATTCCGTTCCCGGACGGGAATATAATCGCTGACAACAGGCATAATCTGTTCCTTTTCTGTTCAAGTGCTTCAGAAAAAAATAATCCGCCGTCCCGCAAATACAAGAGAAGCGGGACGGCAAAATGAGCGGTTCTACTCCTTTACGGTATAACGCGGCACGGCGTTGCGGTCGAAGCCATGGTAAACCGCATGATCGAGCCCCTGACGCATCGTCATGGATTTGAAGGGAACCTTCAGGTTGTTGTAGAGAATCCACACACCGGAGGGCGGGCAGACCCAATCGGAAAGTCCTGCGTCGATCCGCACGGGACACTTCACGCGGGCGGCGAAATTCACCGTATCGTAATAGCCGAGTCCGGGTTGAAGATCCGGCCGCCAGCCGCGGACACGTCCCTTCGCAATGCCGCCGAGATCGCAGAACCACGGAATCGCAAGGTGGCACTCCGTCGCGCCGTCAATGAGTCCGCAGACGGCAGTCGCCTGGAATGCGCCCTGGCTGCCGCCGATCACCTTCAAGGTTTTGCCATTCCATTCAGGAAGACTCTTCAGGAACTCCGCCGCGCGCACGCCGCGCAGAATCATGAAGCGGAAATAGACCGTTTCCGGCTTGAGGTTTTCGCTGTTGCGAAAACCGTACCCGCTGAGCTCCCCCTTGCGGAGCGCATCGTAATACGCCGCCTCGCGTCCGTTCTCGATTCCATGCGGATTGACAAAAAAGACGATTGCACGGGAAGACTCCACGATTTTCGCGCCCTGCACACTGTAGCCGTCAAAACGGAGCTCCGCCGGAAGCGAACCCGGCTTTGCGTTTTTCGGAATTGAAAGGTAACCGGAGACCGGACGCGGGCCGGCGCAGGAAAGCTTGACATCATACACATTGCATGCGCCGTTCGAGCGAACCGGTTTCTTTTCGAGCACGCGGAGCGGGACTGCGGCGAGTTCCTGTTTCTGACGGTTCCAGAACGCATCGAAATCCGCCGGTTCGGGTACACCCTGCACGAGCCTTTCCGGTTCCACCCCCGCGGCAAGTCCCCACTGAATCGGACGCATGGAGCCGCCCGCATTCCGGCGCGAAACAACTTTCCCGTCGTCGCCGAGAAGCTGGACGCGGACCATCACAAATCCGGGGATTGAAAGCGAAGTTGCAATATGCAGCGGTTCCGCCGCGGAAACCGCGGTGTCATACGTTTGATTCCGTCCGTCATCCGCGCCGATCACCACGCGGACTTTGCCCGCAACCGGCTTTTTGTCATCAAGCAGACGAAAGTAAAAGTGCATCGGTTCGCCGGGCTTGTAATGGGGCTTTTCGCGGTCGGTCCAGCCGGAAACCGTGTATTTCTCATAGTTTTTCCCAGCGGACTCTTCGCGGATGGAAAGAGAATCGACCATGAATGTTCCCGCACAGCGCTGAAGTCCGATGAGAAGCTGAAGTTTCACAAGATTTTCCGGGAACTTCACCTTGCGCGAAACCTCTTTCCAGTCGTATGTTCCGTAGAACTTCGGGCATTCTACAAAGTTGCTTTTACCGTCCGCGGTCTGATAGAAGAAACAGACTTTCGGACCCCAGTATTTGTTTGCGGGCTCCTTCAGGTTCTCCGCTTTGATCATCGCAGAGAGAACCACCGTTTTCCCTTTAAAGAGAGCTGGATCGAGGTTCACGGCGGGCGGATAGCCTTTCGGTTCATCGTTGCGGAACTTCAGGCATGCGGAACCGCCGGTTCCGCCTTTGAGGTCCCAGTCGGAGGCGTGACGGCTGAACTGCCGCAGTTCCGCTTCCGTATCCAGATTGTTCTGCCAGAGCGCGTCGGCAGCCGGCACTGCGCTGCCCAGCACGAGCAGCGCCGAAAGAAGAGACCTTCGGATCATTTTGCATTATTCTCCCTGTTACGTTTTAAAGCATTCAGAATCACCTGCTTGCGCGGCGTATCCGGCGCGGGTTTCATCTCGCGCCGCGAGGAACCGGCATGCTCCACGCTCCACAGCAGAGCTTCGCGGTAAGCGTGATACGTCCAGTCCCAGCCGTACTCCTCGTAAATGGAAATCCAGTCTTTGAACCACTGTTCCGCCCCTTTTGCCCAGGCAACGCAGCCGAATTCGCCGACGTAGATTTTCACATTGTACTTGAGCTGGAATTCGCGGAGCGGCTGAACCATCCGTTTCAGGAACTCGCGGTTCCAGCCCTTTTCCGGATCGGGATAAACGGAGCCGCTTCTTCCGTTCCCGATCACGCCCTGATGCGTGTACTCGCCCGGCTCATAAGTGTGCGGCGAGTAAATGACGTTCGGGACCGCTAGCGGCACCAGCTGATACGAATTCTGCACAATAATTGGCGTCTTCGAATCGATTTTCCGCACCACCTTCGCAATAGTTTCATAAAGACGCTCACGGTCAAATGCGCCGCTGCGGACGTCATAGTTTTTGTCGCCCGGTTCGTTCAGGAGATCATAGCCGTAGACGAGCGGTTCATCCTTGAACGTCTGAGCGATTTCACGCCAGAGCTGAATCATCGCCTTCTGCCGCGCCTTGTCCCAGAGTCCGAGATTGTTGTTGATGGCGTTCACCTGTCCCGCCCCGCGGTGAAGGTCGATCACAAAACGGATGTTGTACTTGCGGAACCAGGGAAGCTTTTCCTGGAGCTCGCGAATACGGGCGCGCCCCCATTCCAGATACTGTTCCGGCGACTCAAATTCCGCCGGACCGCCATGCAGGAACTGCCAGCGCATGAGGTTACCCCCGAACTCCTCCGCAAACACGCGGAAATCCTCTTCCGTGCGGAGACGTCCGACAACCGCGCCGCGGTAACGGGTCCGGTGTTCCGCCGGATTGAACCCGGCAGGTTTCGCCTTCTCCGGAAGCGGAATGTTGAGAATGCGGACGTCCCTGTATTCCGCCGTCCCGTCTTTCCCCGCATGGGCGAAAACAAGGTTAAAGTTGCCCGCGTAATCCGGGATATGCCATGTGCCGTGCCAGCGTACCCAGTCCGTCTTCTCCGTCGGGACGGGACGCATGGGACGGTATCCCCAGTTCTCGCGGAACTTGTCGGACGGAAGATAATTCGGGACAAGGCGCAGGCAGTCCAGCGCCCCCTGACCGAGTTTTTCGCCGCGCACCATACACTCGACAGTGACGCTCCGTCCGCGCAGGAGCGAGGCGTCGACCGGGGCGAACGGCTGCGCAGGCCCGCGGACTTTCAGGATGTTCCCGGACAGCAGTTCCGCACCCTGCGGAAGCTGAAGGACGGGAAGTTTTTCAGCCGTGAGTTCCCACAGGATCTCCGGCTCCGCAGCGGGAAGCAGAGCGGCCAGAAACGATACAATCACAAGCAGATGCGTTTTCATTTCTCACTCCTCCTTCCAGTGAACCCCGTCTTCGGTGTTCTTGTTAAACGGTTCGCCTTCCCACGGCTTCACCTGATTGATGATGCGGTGAGACTGCACGTTGCCTCCGAAATAGAGCGCATTTGCCACGCTCTTGTGACGCGGCGAAACCGCCCCCCACGCACCCGCTGTCGGCTGCTGATCCGGTCTCCAGCGCAGAAAGCCGAGTTCTCCCAGTTCATTTGCGTTCACCGCGCCCTGAATATCCACGAGCAGGAACTTTTTCGAGGCATTCCGGATGGAAGCGACACGCCGCGTGTTCTCCGTCGAGCGGGCAAAGATCGTGGCGAGCACCGCGTAATGCGGATTGCGCACCCACCAGAGATACGGAGAAGAACCGGTCGGCACACCGTTCACCCATGTTCCGGACTGCGCCGGACAGCGAAACATCGCACCATTGACATACCGCCCCTTTGTCTGCCCTTTCCCTGTGGACATCATCGAGCCGTCCGCATCGGGCCCCATGAGATAATTGGTCCAGGTCGGCTGCGCCAGTCCCGCTCCCGAGTCCAGCGGCGGCAGACGGTCGTCGTTATCCCCGAAATAGGTATTGAAACTGATTGCGAACTGCTTGAGATTGTTGACACAGCTGATCGTTCTCGCCTTGTCTCTCGCCGAATTCAGAGCCGGCAGAAGCATACCCGCGAGTATTGCTATTATCGCAATTACTACTAAAAGCTCTATAAGCGTAAATCCGTTGGATTTATGCTTTAAATACAAAATGGGAGATATGATATTTGCAACAACATGCGGAGTCGATTAAGTTTTCATAATGCCACCTGCCTTTCGTTTCTGTTCCGGAACCGGGGAAGACTCTGAATTTTCC
>URNE01000171.1 GCA_900549045.1 uncultured bacterium
CCTCCATCCGCCGCCGCTTCCCTTCGGGGACGGCGGTTTTATTTGGCGGACGGGATGAAGCCGCAGAGCTCGGCGTAATGCTGCGAAAACTCACGCTCGGCACGAAGATAACGCTGCATCGAATTCTTCGGAAGCAGACGGCGACGCTGCTCCGCTGCCTTCCCCATCGGAAGCGATATCAGATCAAAAAGCTCACTCACGCCATGAAGAAGATTCACTTCCGTGTCGCCGATCGAATCATCGACAAGACGGCTCTTCGCTATCGCAAGTGGTCCGGCAAACTGCTCTATTCCGCGCTCGTTTTTCGCCATCTCAATCGACGTATCGGCGGAAATCTTCAGAAGCTCCAGAATCTTCCGGCAGGAAAAAAGAAGAGGCATGCACGGATCCTCCGTCTTCTTCACCGCCGCAGAAACCGGAGAATGCTCACGGTAAATGAACGTCAGATTGTCGATCACCACATTCACAAGCGTCAGACCGATCGTGTAATATTTGAAACGCGCGGCGTCGTCAAACTTGTAAAGCTGGAGTTTGAAAAGTTCAGCCAGCGCGTTGTACGCCGTGTCGCAGCGCGCAAGACGCGCCGGAAGATTCGTGCCGGCAATCGGAACCTTCTTCACGGACGAACCCGACTCAAACGCAGTCATAATGCCGCGCTTCACCTTCTCAAGCATTCCGGGCGATTCTTTCTCCGCCATGATGATTCCTCCTATTTGTTCCGGGTATAGACTTTGCCGAACTCACGCATCACCAGCTGGAGGTCGTTCCACGCATCGCGCTTCGCCGCCTCGTAACGCAGCAGATATGCGGGATGAAAAGTCGGCATGACCTTGATTCCGCGGTAATCCAGCCAGTGTCCGCGCAGACGGCTGATGCCGCCGCGTT
The DNA here is from genome assembly GCA_900549045.1 of uncultured bacterium. Taxonomy (GTDB): domain Bacteria; phylum Verrucomicrobiota; class Lentisphaeria; order Victivallales; family UBA1829; genus UBA1829. The sequence continues at coordinate 886 of URNE01000171.1, forward strand.
TCATCAGCCCCTTCAGCGCAACATTGCCAAGAAGGACGATCACTTTCGGCGAAACAAGCTGAATCTGGCGGTTCAGATACGGCACGCACGAATCCATCTCGTCATCCGACGGATTCCGGTTGCCCGGCGGACGGCATTTCACGATGTTCGCGATATAGACCTCCGAGCGCCGGAACTGCATCGCAGCAATCATCTTCGAGAGAAGCTGTCCGGCCTTTCCGACGAACGGAACGCCCTGCGCATCCTCGTCCGCGCCGGGTCCCTCGCCGATGAACATCAGATCTGCATGCTCCGAACCGTCCGCGAAAACGACACTGTGACGCGTCTCGCAGAGACGGCACGCGCGGCAGTTCGCGGTCGCGGTCTTGAGCTGATCCCAGTTCATGGATGCGATCTCCGCCAGATCGAGCGGCGAATATGCGCGTTCCTCCCGCGGCGCGTCTTCGTGAAACGACGGTTCCGTATAGCGGAATACGGAACGCGCGGGCGGAGGCGCGGAAACAGGAGCCGGACGCGGCGGAGGCGGAGTCTGCGCGGGCGCGGCGTTCCGGTAGAACTCGACCAGATTGTCCCTGCTCACATATACCGTTCCGTTCGCCGACTGTTCCTGCCGGATGCACTGAATGATTTCGTCAAAAATATCCGCCATATCCTCTCCTGTTCTCGACACGGTGACAATGTATTCGTCTGTGCCTGAGATTTCAAGCGGGAAAGCAAGAAAAAAACAAAAAAAGTCTGACCGGACCGCGCGGCGGCGGAAGAAGTGCGGAGAGGGCAAAATCCTGGAGGGCAATCCGATTTCCGTTTCCGTGTTCCCCGCCGCCGGCGATCTCCGGTCCCGACACCCAATATATAGCGTCCTTTCCCGTCAATCTTCCATGAAAAACGAAAAAATAAGAAAAATATTTTATTTTTGCGAGGGAGGGACATTGCCCGGCAGATTTTTCAGACGCGGCAGCAGCGATTCTTCTTTATAATCGTCAAGTCCGGCAATGGCGGTGATAAAATTCAGATCGGGACCGACAACCGCTCCCGACGGCCAGACGGAATCAATCTCCAGCGACTTGCGGACCACAGCAAGCTGCTGTTTCTGAGAAGGCGGCATGCCGGAATCATCCGCATCCAGGAAAAGAAGCGTGCAGTTTTTGCCGACCGCTTCATGGAAAGCATTGCCCGCAAGGTATGCGGGAAGAACTTTTGAATGATAACAGAGAATAAGAAGTCGCCGCCCGGTCCGCTCTGCCTCCGCGGCGGCTTCCCCGAAATGCGCATGCCAGAACGGAGCGGGCGTGGGCTTCCAATCCGCCTCCGGACTCCGGGGCTGGGCAAAGCGGATCGCCTGAAGCACGCGCCCAATTCTTTCTTTTTTCATCTCCTGCAGCCGTTCGATAATCAGCTCTCGCACCGCCGGCTTCCTCACCAGCTGAAGAGGGGTCTGGCCGCCCTTGGTCGGAATTGTCGGATCGGCGCCCTTCCAGAGAAGATAGCGGACGATATCCACATCAATGCTCCGGCAGATTGCCGCCTTTGCAAGCACGGGCGAACCGCACTCCGGAACTTCATTGATCTTCCATCCGTTTTTGAGAAGGATCTCATAAAATGCGCAGGCGATGGAAGGTCTTGTGCTGCAATATATAATAACGGAGTGTGACAGATGCTCGGAGGCCACTGTAGTTGTCCGGATCTTGAAATCGAAAGAAGGCATCCTTTTCAGCAGCATCCGCAACATTTCCGGATTGCGCGAAGCAACGGCAAGTTCCGGAACGGAATATTCGGGAGTCCACGAGACATTCGCTCCGTAGTTCAGCAGCAGTTCCGCCATAGGGACATAGCCGCGGAGAACGGAAAGCTGAAACATGTTCATTCCGTTTTCATCCAGGAAATCAAGCTTCGCTCCCTTCTTCAAAGCGGATTCGGCAAGCGCAAGATCCTTGTTCCGGATTGCCCGGAAAAGCTCCCCCTGCGCGATATCCGAAGGGGCGACGGCATGAGCATAACCGTACCGCGTCAGCAACTCCACGCAGGCCTTCCGGTCATTGCGCACCGCATAGAGATACGGCGTTGTACCAATCTGATCGCGCATTCTCGCGAATGCGGAACCGGAAAGCAAAATGGCACGCAGGATCTCGGTCTTGCCGCATTGCGCCGCGATGTGTGCAGGAGAGCGTCCCTGCCCGTCGGTTACATCCGTGTTGCAGCCGGAATTGATCAGTTCCTCCGCGAACTGCCAGAACATCCCGTTCTCCCGCATGTGCGGGAGATAAGCTCCCGGCACACGCTTCAACACTCGAAGCAGAATGGAGGAACCGTCGTAAAAATCAATATTATCCGCTCCGTTCAGAACAAAGGAGCGGAGAGTTTTCTGACAGCTTGCTTCCTGGCGGACATCTGTAAACGGCTGTTTCAAGACAGTGCCAAGCCCCGCATTGACATCCGCGCCGGCTTTGGCAAGAGCCGGAAGCAACAGACCGCCCGGCTCAAGAAGACCGCTGAGAACAAGTCCGGAAAGGGAGCGGACCTCTCCGTAGAAATCTGCAAACGACACATCGGGGTCCAAATCACGGTTCCGCAGGCTTTCTTCGATAAATTTTCCAATCTTGGCATCTTCGGAATTATACTGAAACACCTTTTTCCGCTTCTGAAGATACGTCCCTATCTTCTTCCGCAAGTCAGCAGGAACCGGACGATGCACTGCCTCCCGCATCCGCAATTCCCGCTGGGTCAGCTGCTCCGAAAGTCTCCGTTCCCGCGATTCAAACATCGCCAGACGCTCCGAACAGAACGGGATTTCCGGATGTTCCTTCAGAAACTCGACGATCCGGGAACATTCATCCCGGCGTTTCTCCAAAGTCCGGATCCCGCTCTCCATGAAGTCCGAAGCGGAAAAACGGACAGGCGGAACCTTTTTCGGAACAGGAACAGGAACAGAAGAAGGAGAAGACGCCGGAGCCAGCACCGAAATTCCCTGCGAAGGCACGGGCGACTTCATCCACAGCACAAAAAACAGAACCGCAACTCCGAACATGCAGCAGGCAAGCGCAGTTACGCTCAGAACCAGCGGAGAAAAAATTCCGGCAAACGGAGAACGTCCCTTCATGACCTCTTCCGTCATGCGGAGAAGCTCGCTTGCATTGTGCGGACGCTCCTCCGGCTCCTTGCGCATCATGCGGTCGATCAGACGCACGAAGTTCACCGAAAAATCGGGGCGCAGACCGGCCAGCGAGGGCGGAATGTCGTGGATCACCTTCATCATCGTCTCGACCGGAGTTCCGCCGTCAAACGGAATGCGCCCGCTTGCGAGCTGATAGAGCGTCGCGCCGAGCGAATAGATATCGGAACGGACATCGACATCGTGTGCGTTGCGGCACTGCTCCGGACTCGAATAGGCGGGAGTGCCGAAGACGGAGCGTTCCATCGTCAAAGTCAGATTCCCGAGCGTGGCGAACGGTCCCGCTTTTGCGATGCCGAGGTCCATCAGCTTCAGAACGCCGTCGCGGGTCCGCATGATGTTGCACGGCTTGATGTCCCGGTGAACAATTCCGCGGCGTCCCAGGACGTTGAGCGCGGACGCCATCTCCCGGAGAATTTCCAGAAGCTCCCGTTCGGAAAGCTGGCGGCGCGCGGCGTAACGCTCCAGATTCTCTCCGTCGATGTACTCCATGACAATAAAGAGATAGCCCGTCTTGTCGTCGCAGCCGATATCGAACACCTTCACGATGTTCGGGTGCACGAGCGAACAGGTCAGACGCGCCTCGCGGAAAAAACGCTTGCGCGAAAGATCGGAACTCTCCTCGGGCAGCTTCATCAGTTTCAGCGCGCGGGGGGCGCCCAGCAGGAGATGTTCCGCACGGTAGACTTCCGCCATTCCGCCGCAGCCCAGGAAACGGACGATGCGGTATTTGTCGAAGAAGTCGCCCGGCGAAAGCAGATGATCCGGAACCGTGTCGCTTTGCTCCAGAACCTGAAACGCGGAGCCGCACTCCGTGCAGACATGAGGAGCGGCGGCATCGGCGGAGGCGAACTGGCGGGCATGACAGTCCGGACAGAATGTCACCAGCCGCAGAACGTTCTGTTCTATTTCCGCGCCGCAATGGGGACAGACCGTGCATCCGGTCCGGAACGAGGCCGTTTTGAATTCAAATTCCCGAATGCAGACGGGACAGATCGCGGTGTAAAGGCTCATGATTTTTCCGGCGGAAGCCTGTCTTCGGAATCCGCTTTTTCTTCAAATCCCGCAAGCCCTTTCCGGAGCTGTTCGGCAAGTGAGCGGTCGGCAAGGAGATGTTCATAACGTTTCCGGCACAGCTCGCAGCCGCGCAGATGAAGACGGATGCGCAGACGGAACCAGAAACTCCCGGTGGAATGGAAGAGATGTTCGATTTCAAAATCCTCAAAATGTCTCATGCTTCACCTCAAAGCTTCTCCAGCTGCCGCACGACCCGCCGGAGCTGATCAAGCGTCCGGCTCTTGTTGATGTAGACCGCATTCACCGTAACGCCAAGTTCGTTTGCGACCTTTGCGGGCGGCTCGTTGCGCAGAACGTAGCGTTCAAAAGAGAGCCATGAAAGCGGTTCCATTTCCGACTGCATCACCCGGATCGCCTCGCTCAGAAGATAGTTGTGCCACTCCGCATCCCACTTTTCATCGAACGCGCAGTCGATCAGCTTCATGCAGGCGGCATCGTCCGCGACGTCGCCGCGCTTCCGGATGATCGCGAAGGTGCAGTTGCGGACGATCGTGCGCAGATAGGTCCGGAAGCGTCCTTTCGAACGGTCGTAGCGGAAGGTTTTCGATGCTTTGAAGAAGTTGACCAGAACATCCTGCACAAGTTCTCCGCGCTCGGCGACGGTCAACCCCCACGATCTCCCGCAGACGCGGATCAGCGGAGAATACATTTCCGCAAACCGGTTCCAGGAAATTTCATCGCCTTCGGCAATCTTTTCCAGCA
>URNE01000172.1 GCA_900549045.1 uncultured bacterium
CTCCTCGGAACCAGCTGGAAAACACTTGCGAAAGCGGAAGACACTCTCGTGGAGGAGAAAATTCTTTACCGCGAAAAGCAGTCCACGCGAATCCTGCCGAAAGTACATCAGAACGGACGCTACGCTCTTGTCACCTATTTTCACCGGCTCAGCGGCGTGGAGTGGTTCGAAGCCTGCCGCATCCTATGGAACAGTTTTCAACGCCAGATGCTGCAGGACTCGCTGAATGCCGATTATATTCTCTTCGACCCCGAATTCCCCGGCGAAACACATGAGAAACTCCTCGAAAAGCTGAAATCCTACACCCTTGTGTTTCTCCAGGTTCTGGCCGAAATGAAAGATTTTGCGGAACTGCTTCTCCGGAACGGAATCAAAGTCGTGCTGATAAATGAAAGTTTCTCCCTTCCCGGGATGAAACAGCTTACGCAGGACAACTACGCCGCCGGCATGCTCGCCGCAAAGAAGCTGCTGGACCACGGCTACCGGCATCCCGTCATGATCGGATGCTGCGATGAAAACTATCTTCCGAACAGGCAGAGAATCAACGGATTTGTCAACACAATGAAGAAAAGCGGCATTGCCTGTCCCTCAAGACTTTACCGGAACTTCCATGACCGTCTGAAAACCATCTTCGAGCTGACCGCCTGGCTGCAGAATATTCAGGAGCATGGATTCGACTGCGTTTATTTTCCGGAAGACCTGTATATTGAACTGATTACGCTTCCCCTCTACGAGCAAAAACTTGTGCCGGACTCCGTCGGAATCTTTGCGTTTTCCGATGCCATGAGCCATGCGGCACGCAACAACCCCCCGATTGCTTCCACATGGGAAGCGCCGGAAGAGTGCGCAGCACGGATGCTCGCCATTGTCCGCGCCTGCGAACAGGGAAAATATGAGGATGTGCCGGATAAAACATTGTTCTCCGGCCAGTTCCTCCCCGGAACTTCGCTGAAGCAGTACGGAAAGAATGTCGAATCTGAAAAACCGGTATGATGGAAATTCTTAAAAACAACAACGGAAAGGATAAACAGCAATGAAACTAAAAACCGTCAATCTTATTTTGATCATGACAGGAAGTTTATGCGCGGAAACGCTCCGGCTTCCCGATCTGCCGCAATGGGAACGAACCGTTTCAGGAGTCATTGAAGGAGACGGAGCATTGACCGTTGAGCCGTCAGACAGCGAAGCGAGCACGGAAAAAGGTCTTCTCGGAATCTATACCATAAAGGCTTTTCCGCAATACGCCGGACGCAATGCGAAATTTTCGATCGACATGAAAATGAAGGACGTTTTCAAGACTCCTGACGGAGGGATGTATGCCGGCTCTAAAATCATGGGAAACTACAGAACGGCGTCCGGAATGAAATATGTCGGTCCTGCGTCGAAACAGGGCTCCGCAGACTGGAAAACATACTCGTATGTTTTTCAGATCCCGGAAAAAGAAGGCGTCACATTCTCTCTCGGAATACAGGGATGCAAAGGTAAAATCGCCTTCCGGAACATGCTCCTTGAACTTGCGGATGAATTTGCCGACTTTTCAACGCTCGCCAACATGGGATTTGCCGATGAAACCGAAGGCGACGGCAAAGGCGGATGGTCGGACCAGGGACCGGAAAACGACGGAAGCGGATTCGATTTCAAAAAGAACGCATATGCGAACGTCCCGTTCAAGGTCATCGACCCGGCAAAGAATCAGGGAAAATCCATTCTGGTGTTTCATTCGACACACTTCCCGAACGGATTGAAAGAAGCGGTTCTTCCTGTTGATTTCACGGGGAAAAAACATCTTTACCTGCTCCATACGGCCTGCTGGACTCCCGACACCGGAACCGTCGGAACGGTTACGCTGACCGGGACAAAAGGCAGACGCAAAACGGAAATCCGCATCGGGACGGATGTGCGGGATCAATGGAATGCGTCCGAACTCAAAAACGCTCAGATCGGAGCGTTGTGGGCAAACCGTTCAGGAGGCAGCAACGGAATCTACGTCAGCCGCTTCGCCATCCCGGCGGAAATCGGCGACGTCCGGTCTATCCGGCTTGAAAAAGGGAATTCCGACGCGGTCTGGATCGTCGCGGGAATCACCGCTTCCACGGAAAATTATCCGCCGGAGAGAAAACAGAAATTCACTGTAACGGAAGGCAAGCGTTTCCGCGCGCTGAAACGCCCGGAAACTCCGCAGATTCTGCCGGGTTCAGCCCTGGATTTCTCGGATCTTCACACGGGAAAACTCGAACGGATCATCATCGGCAGGAACGGACATTTGGCCAAAGAAAGTTCTCCGGATACTCCGTTCCGCTTCTTCGGAGCAACTATCGCGACAACAACCAAACAAATCCGGGTCAGTCAGGACGACGGAAAATCAAAAGTCGTATGTGAAGCCTACTGGAAGGATAAAGAGCGCATTTCCGCTCTGATCCAGCAAGCGAAGCGGCTCGGACTCAACATGCTTCGTTTCCACGATTTCGACACGGTCTTTGTGGAAAACGGCAAAGCGGTGCTGAACCCGGAAAAGATTGACTTCTGGGACTGGTGCATCGCGGAATGCGCAAAAAGCGGAATCTATGTGCAGATCGATACCATGGCCACGAACGGATTCAGCAAAACGGACTGGTATCATCTAGAAGGACAGCGCCGCAACGCCAAATTCCGTCTGCTTTTCAATCCCGCGATGCGCGAAGAATATCGCATCGGAATGAAGGCGATCCTCGAACATGTCAACCCCTACACGGGCAAAACGCTCCGCGATGATCCCGTGCTTGCCGTCATCAACTACAACAACGAACAGGAATTCGCCTTCATTTTGCAAAACGCGCCGTACAATGAGGCATGGCAAGAGGCGCTCCCGGAATGGCGCAAATTCATCGGCGACCCGGACGCGCAGATGTTCACGCGGAACGAATGGAATACAAAAGACGGAAAAGGACGGAAAATCAACGAGTTCATCACCATGAAGTGGCGGGAAATGCTCGCATGGTATCGGAAAACGCTCTCGGAGGATCTCGGCTACAAAGGAGTTGCAAGCCTCTGGGAAATGACCAGCTCCCTGCACTACAACATTCTCCGCGATGAACTGGATTTCGTCATGATGCACGGTTATCATGCACATACAACACAGAACTGCACCGCGCAGGGACAAGGCAGCGACATCGGCGCGGGAATGAAGCAGTTCCGGACTTCACTCGACGCGCGAATCGCCGGACGCCCCTTCGGCATCAACGAATACGCGGCGGTCTACTGGAACAAATATCGTTACGAGGAACCGTTCGCCGTCGGCGCTTACGCGGCATTTCAGGGAACGGATATGCTGATCCGCTTCAGTAGTCCCTTCCATGTGGTCAACGCAAATATGATCTTCCCATGGATTACTTGCCATGATCCCGTTACAACCGCATCGCTTGTACAGACCGCGCTCCTGTTTGCCCGGGGAGATGTGCAGAAGGGAGGACGCGGCGTTCGTCTGACCTTCTCCGAACAGGCCGTCGCGCAGAATATGAACTGGAACACTGCCATCAACTCCGTTCAGTCGAGACTCGGGCTGATTGTAAAAAGCGGAATGGAGCTGACCGATTCCAGAAATCCGCGGCGTCCGCAACACAATACCGGAGATTTGACCATCCCGCTTTTCGGAGGCGCACAGGTCATCGAAAACACAGAAGGTTTCGCCGCCACAGTGGAAAGCGGCAGTTCTGCAATGAGTCTGCCGGAACTCGTCAAACTCCTGCGGGAAAACAAACTGATCGGCAAAACCGACCGCACAGACGGAGTCTACGTTTTTGAAAACTCCACTCAGGAGCTTTACACGAACACGGAAGAACACTACATGACTGTCAATACGCCGCGCTATCAGGGAATGTGCGGGGAGGAGAAAACAAAAGCGACACTCAAAGACGTTTCCATTGAAATTCTGAAGACCAGGGGAGTCGTCAGCGTCGCATCGCTCCGGAAAGACCGCACAATCGCCGATGCGGACCGTCTTCTTGTTGTCTATGCGACCAACGCGCTCGGGAACAACATGACATTCACCGGAACCGATATGATCAAATGTCTCTCCTATGGAGGAAACCCGACTCTGATTGAAACCGGAAAAATCCGCTTCACCCTCCGGAACAGGAACGTCGGCAAACTGAAGCTTTATCCGCTGCTCATGAACGGGAAACGCCTTGCACCGCTCAAGACGGACATCTCCGGCGATTTGCTGACAGCGGAAATCGACACGGCCGCGATACCGGAAACTCCGGCCCTCTTCTTTGAACTTGCAGAATAAACAACCAGGAGTATAATATTATGAAAATGGCAAAAACGAACAGAAATTTCACCCTGATAGAGCTCCTCATAACGATTGCGATCATCGCAATCCTCGCCGGAATGCTGCTGCCCGCGCTGAATGCGGCAAGAGAGAAAGCCGCAAAAGCAAGCTGCGCAGGAAATATCCGGCAGCTCGGATACGCCGTCGTCTCGTATGCCGGCGACAACAGCGACTACTATCCCCGGGGGAGAACGGGGGAGATTGAATGGCCGCGCACGTTTGTCGAGAGTAAATATCTCAACGTCAAAGTCCTGCTCTGTCCAGTTGCGCAGAAGGCCATGGACGAGTACTGGCTCAGCCCCTGGAAACGCGGTGCCGAAGCTCTGAACGCCACACCCTGGAGCTGGTTCCGCGCGAATTACGGCATCAATCTGTTTGAATTCGGCGACGACCTGGGACCGCAATCGAAAACCAAAACAACGGAGATCCGCCAACCGAGCCGCTTCCTTGTCGCCGCCGAGGGAGGGATGAACGACTCCGGGGAGCCGGTGATGTATGTTTCAAACTCAATGCATTACGGAGTACAGGTCGTTTATCCCCGGCACGGACACGATGCCAATATTCTCTGGGGCGACGGGCATGTCTCCGCCATTTCCGGACGAGGCACAATTCCGCAGGGCAATGCACTGGATGCTCCCTTTTACTCCCATCCCGAGAACTGCCATAGAAAACAGAAGTCCGGCAGAAAAGCCCGTCCAAATCAAGAACAGAATAACTGCCGCTTTTCTGAATTTTGTAAAAGCAGATCCCAGCAGCACTAAAAACGGCAAAAGACGGACCTGCAGCAAATACCAGATATACTCTCCCGTCAGAATATCTGCCGCCCGGTATTGTTTCAAAAAATATTCGCTGAAAATCCCTGCCCCCGCTGCAAACTGCTCCGCTTCCAGATTGACATATAAAATTCCCAATAAAAATCCCGGCATAAAAAGAGCCAGTAGCTGCCTCTTTACATGAAACATCTTCAATGGTTTTTCTCCTTTTCCTTTCGATATTTCATTATATGCCGGGACTTTTTATTTATTCAGTTTTTCGATACTTCGTCTCATATGCCAGAAGAGCGGCAATGGTCTTGGAATCTTCTATCTCACCGGAAAAAATCTTTTCTTTTAACTCCTCCAGTGTGTATGCCTTTAAATCTATAAACTCATCTTCATCCAGATGCTGTCTGGAGGGAATCAGATCTCTTGCTACAAAAACCTCAATTCGTTCATTGCAAAAAGCCACTGTTGTCCGCAATGTGATCAGCCATTCCAGATTCTCACTGCGAAATCCAGTCTCTTCCTCCAACTCTCTGCCTGCACATACAATTCCCCGCTCATCTGCCGCATCCAGCGCGCCTGCCGGAACCTCCAGTGTATAACGTTCCAGTGCATTTCGATATTGGCGCACCATCAGAATTTTTCCATCTTCTGTTACAGGAACAACTGCTGCAGCCCCTTTATGACTGATAAAATCCCATGTGGCCGTATGAGTGCCGTCTATCTCCATCGTATCCTG
>URNE01000173.1 GCA_900549045.1 uncultured bacterium
CGGTATTCATACGCGGTGTTCTCCTGAAGTTTGAAAAGAGAGCCGCGGAGCTCTTTCCCGTCGGGAGAGAGAACCATGTTCAATGCGGGAAGCCATTCCCCGGTTTTGGTTTTGCGGTATTGCAGCACGGTTCCGTCCGCTCCAGCGGAAGTGTAGATGGAGGCGCTGTTGAAACCGGGAACGGCTGCGGGGTAATCGGCTGCACAGAAGAGCGCTGTGCAGAAAAGCGTGAGAGCTGAAAGTTTTTTCATTATTTGAACCTGAAGTTGGTTGTGTCAAAGTTGCCGGAGGAAAAACGGACGGTTCTGACGGAGCCGTTGAGATAGAGAAAGTTTGCCTGCCCCTGATGATGGTTCCAGGCCGGAGTTTTCTTTCCTGCCGTTCCGGGCCAGAAAGCGGTTGCGGACGGGTTGTAAGTGCCTGTTTTGCAATAGGCGTCGTTGCCGCCGGTGAAGTTCGTTTCGGTGAACAGGATAGTATCGGCGTAAATCTGGTTTGCCCGCGGGATGATGATGCGGGAGTTGGCGGTGAACATCTGTTTGATGTAAACCCGTTTGAAACGTTCTTCTCCGAGTTTGGCTTCATTGTCCAGCGCTATGTTTGCCGCCGCGTAGGTTGGAAAGTATCCAAGAATTCCAGTCGGATTTTTTGTGTGCTGCGGATTGTCCGTTGTTGCGGATGAACAATAAAAGATTCCGCTCGGTTTGCTTCTGTATACGCCGTTTTTGTAGAATCCGGTGCTGCTGTCGATGGTTTCGCTCAGAGTATACTGTTTTCCGTTTCCAAGATAGCGGTAAAGGTATGCGCTCCAGATCTGCTTGTCGCTCGCCGAGTCCGGAACAAGCATGTCGTCGTTGTCGGATGTATACAGTCCGATTGCGGTATTGAATGATTTCAGGTTGTTGACACAGCTGATTTTTCTTGCTGTTTCCCTTGCCGCATTCAGCGCCGGCAGCAGCATTCCGGCGAGGATTGCGATGATTGCAATTACTACGAGGAGTTCTATGAGGGTGAATTTCTTTGACTCATGCATCAAAGGATTGTGTGGTGTGCGTGGTTTCATCGTCTGGCAGCCTTTCTTCGTTGGTTGAACAATCTTTGAATCCGTCCGCATATAATTATAGCACAAAACACTGATTATGTCAAGAGGGCAAAAGAAAAAAATCCGGAAAAATAAAGGTTTCCATGGGAGCGGATGTTTATTCAGGGGCGTTCTTGCGGATGTTCAGGAACAGACGGATGGCGTTGGCAAGTTCCGGGAGCGCATGGGAGAGCGAAAGACTGTCGTTTTCGATGATGTATCCGACTCCGGTTTGAACAAGCGTGGTCAGCTCCGGGAAACCGAGTTCGTATTCCGCCGTCATCGCGTCCATTTCGGTGAGAAACAGACGGTCGCGCGGGTCGGAAAGGTCGATGGATTTCTGCGCGGAGGTCTTGCGGATCGGGATTCCGTATTTCTCTTCCGCGATGTAGTCCTGCACTTTTTCGGAGAGCATGAAGCGCAGGAATTCGAGGATGAGGTCGCTGTTGACGCACTCCTTGCGCACGCAGAGCAGGTCGGTCGCCTGCGCCATGGCGGCGGTTCCGCCGGGGATGTGCGGAAGGGGGAGAACCTGCCAGTTCCGGTTTCCGCTGTGTTTGAGCTGACAGAGCATCTCCCGTTCGGAGAGCGCGAACGCAAGTTTCCCTTCCACGAAATCCATGTAGTTGTCGTGCCGTATGTTCGGACCGAGAGTCCGCTTGAGGCGGCGGATTGTTTCGACGCCGCGCATGGTCGCGGGAGAATCCAGCTGAACCGGATCTTCCGCCGCGGGGTTGATGAGTCTTCCGCCGCAGCGGAAAATGAAGCTGCTCCAGAAGTAGACCGCGTAGGAATAGTTGAGAATGTTCTCCGCCGGATAAACGGATTTGAGTTTTCGGATGATTGCGAGAAAATCGTCAAACGTCCAGTCCGGCGAGGGCAGGGGAACACCGGCCTTTGCGAGCATCTCCGGGTTGCAGAACATCACGCGCGGCGAGAAGATGAACGGAATTCCGTAGATGGAGCCGTCCGCATTGCGGAATCCGCGGAACGGCGTCTGGAAGAACTCCCCGCCGTCTCCGTGGATTTCGCGGAAATACGGCGCAAGGTCCAGATATTCATTGCGGTACTGCTGCACGTGCAGAGTGGTTCGCAGTTCAAACATTCCGCGAGTGAATCCGGGTGAAAGACGGAGCTCCGGAAGTTCCTGTTTCAGCAGTTCCGCGAATCCGGGAACCCAGGGACGGTCCGGTTCAAACAGAACGAGATTTGAGGGAAGCAGACATTTTTGCCATCCCTCCCGGACGATGCTGCCCTGCCGGCTGAGCGAGCGCAGAATTCCTGCCTGGACGAGCGTCGCAACGGCGTGTTGAATCATCGCGAACGAAGCATCGACTTCCTGTGCGATTTTCCGTGCCGCCGGGATCGTTTCGCCTGTTTTGTATTCCCCCGACTCCAGACGGTCGAGAATGTAGTCGCAACCCTGAGATACCTTGTCTTTCATATGTTACCTGCTGTTTACCGGAGTAATTATATCACACTTTTGTGATTATGCCAATCCGGGAAAGATAAAAAACGGGAAAAAAACGGCATGGATTGAAACTTCGTCTGTTCGGTGGTATATTATCGCTTCAATCAGAATAAGGAAATGCGAAATGATATACGACAGACCGCTGACGGATGAGCAGCGACGGGTTTCTCAGCTCAACTACAATCTCTTCAACATCGTCAACGGAGCCTCCTACATGTGTCTCGGGGAGACGGTCATCATTCTGTTTGCCGTGAAGCTCCATGCCCCGAATGTGATTGTCGCCGTGATCGGCTCGATGCTTTTTCTCGGCTTCCTGCTTCTGCCGCTGGGCGTGGTGCGTACGGCGCAGGTCGGCGCGGCGCGAAGTCAGGCGGATTTCTGGGTCTGCCGCAACGTCGCCGCTCTGCTCGTCGCCGTGAGCGCGCTGATTCTGCCGCTGAGCCAGTGCCTCGCGTGGGGATTGCTTCTGCTCGGCAGCTTTCTGTTTTACGGGTTCCGCGCCGCCGGAGTGGTCATGTCCCAGCCGCTGATCGGCGACATCACGAACAATATGGACCGCGCCCGTCTGATCGCCCGATCAACCGGACTTTTCTATGTCTCCGGACTCGTCGCGATGGTGACAATCAGCCTGATTCTCGGTCATTACGACAGCCTCTGGGTGCTGGTCGGCATCATCGTCGCCGGCGCGTGCTGCGGCGTTACGGCGTCGACTTTTGTGCGTAAGATCGATGAAACTTCCGCGATTCGCCGTTCCGCGCAGGCGCCGCTTTTCCCCCAGCTCAAAACGGCGTTTTTCGATTCAACTCTTCGCCGCCAGATCTGCGCCGGATTCATGGTCAACCTCGCGATCATCATGATGGCGCCGATTGCGATTCTCACGATGAAACGCGGCTACGGCGTCAGCGACACGCAGGCGATACTCTTCTCCATCGTCCAGTTCGCCTCCTCGATAGCGGCAACGCAGATCAGCGGAAAAATCACCGAGAAGATCGGCCCCCGAAAGGTCGCAATCTACTCGTACATGCTGATCTTTCCGATCTGTCTCTTCTGGCTGTTCGCGCCCGCCGCAGTGTCTTCGGTCTGGATGTGGGGACTCTTTGCCCTCCCGTTCATCCTGATCGGCGCAATGATGGTTTCCGCGCAGAATGCAATGGTGCACTACTTCCTGATGGCGGTGCCTAAGGAGCGGCAGGTCGCAAGTTCGATGTTCATCAGCGTCGTAACCGGCGCCGCCGCGGGCGTGACCGGCATGTTCGTCGCCGGCGGCCTCCTGAAGCTCGCGGAACGTTTCCTCGGTTCCGGGCTCCCGATGTACCGCGCCTACTTCGTCGCCGCGGGCGTGCTCTTCCTTGCCGGGCTGACTCAGGTGGTCCGTCTGGTTCCGGTGATCGACGCCTTCCTGCAGGAGCACGGCATGGAGAAGACCCGCTCGGTTATCCGCGAAGTCGTTCACCACAAATAACCTGTTTGCAGACCATCTTTTTCGCGTCTCACGCTTGACATTCGCGGGAGACGCGTTATTTTTTTTATGAATTTTGGTGATCCCAAGGAGAATTTTATGAAAACAGAACTGCCGTCGATCCCGCTTTTTTCGGAGGCTGCGGAAATTGTCGCTGAACTCAAACGTCATGGTAAAAAAGCGTTTCTCATCGGCGGCTGTGTGCGCGACATGCTGCTTGGCGCTTCCCCGCACGATGTCGATATCGCGACTTCCGCGACCCCGGAGGAGATACAGCGGATTTTTGAAAAAACGTATGCCGTAGGCGCCTCGTTCGGCGTCGTCACCGTCGTTCAGAACGGCCGCTGTTTTGAAATTGCGACTCTGCGCGAGGAACGCGACTACATGGACGGCCGTCGCCCCGAAGCCGTGCATTACACGGACAGCGAAGTTCTGGATGTCGTCCGCCGCGATTTTACGGTGAATGGACTCCTCTGCGATCCCGCGTCCGGCGAGGTGTTCGACCATGTCGGCGGAATTGCTGATCTGCATCGCGGAATCCTGCGCACCATAGGAGATCCGGACCGTCGCTTTTCGGAAGATTATCTCAGGATTCTGCGGGCGGTCCGTTTCACCGTCCGGCTCGGTTTTGAACTTGATTCCGCCACGCGCGACGCCGCCCGGCGTCACGCGGAAAAACTTTCCGTCCTTTCCGCCGAACGGGTGCGCGACGAGGTGGAGAAAATGCTGCTCGGCCCGCATCCCTCCCGTGCGTTCGAATTGATGCGCGAGCTCGGAATCTTGCGCATCATTCTGCCGGAAATCGATGCCCTGCACGGTGTTGAACAGCCTCCCGCGTTTCACCCGGAGGGCGATGTCTTTGCACATACCATGATCATGCTGGAACGCATGTGCCACCCGACGCGCGAGCTTGCGTGGAGCGTTCTTCTTCATGACATCGGCAAGCCCGCGACTTTTCACATTCATGAGGACGGCGTGATTCATTTTTACGGACACGAAGCCGTCGGCAGCCGGATGGCGGAATCGGTCCTGACCCGTCTGCGCTGTCCCGCTTCGCTTGTGAAAAACGTCTCGGCCGCGGTTGCGAACCACATGAAATTCGCGAGCGTCGACCGGATGAAGCGTTCGACCTGGCTGAAGATGATTGCCGCTCCGACGTTTCCGACGGACATGGAGTTGAACCGCGTCGATTGCGCCTCGTGTCACGGCAAAATGGAGGGCTGGCTCCTGATGCTTGACCGCTGGCGTGCGCTGGACGGCGCCCCCGCCGTGCCGCCACTTCCTGTGAACGGCAGAGATCTGATTGCCATCGGCTGCACGCCCGGACCCGCGCTTGGGCGCATGCTCGACACCCTGCGGGATGAATTTCTGGAGGGGCGTCTGTCTGCACGCGATGCGCTCCTTGCGTTTGCAAAAGAACATTTCGAGGCGCATTGATTGCCGTGCGAGGGGAGGGCGGTCCCCCCCTCGTTTTTCGCTTGTTCCCGCGCGTAAATCCGCGGAAGCTGGGCGGCATGCGAAAAAATATGCGATTTTGTTAGAAAAACGATTTGCAATTTTCGGAAACCGTTGTACATTATGCAACACACCAGATATCAACCGGGCGTTGCTCGGGTGGCGGAATGGCAGACGCGCTAGCTTGAGGTGCTAGTGGAGCGATCCGTGGGAGTTCGAGTCTCCCCTCGAGCACCATTCTTCTTGCGAAGAGTGAAGCTGTTGATGTCGGAAGAATGAATTATGTGAATTGCGGCGCGTCCGCGGTTTGTATAGAG
>URNE01000174.1 GCA_900549045.1 uncultured bacterium
GGTATGGCCGGCAGAATCAGAAAACGTACGAGCCACTTCACGGTGGTTCTGACGGATGAGAAATAAGGAAGGGTCTGATAGTGGGTCAGAAGGTTAATCCGATTGGACTGAGATTGGCTCTGAACAAGAACTGGAGTTCTCATTGGTTCGCAAGAAAAGACAATAAGAACAACTTCGGCGATTGGCTTCACGAAGATCTCAAGATTCGTTCTTACATCAAAAAGAATTTCAACAACGCCGCTATTTCGAAAATTCTGGTGGAGCGTTACGGAACCCGCGTTCGCGTGACGATCTATGCGGCGCGTCCCGGCATCCTGATTGGACGCAAGGGAGCGGAACTTGATGCGCTGAAAGCCAGCGTTTCCAAGCTTCTTGCCCAGGGCGAAGAGCTGATTCTCGACGTTGTCGAGATCAAGCAGCCGGAAACGAATGCTCAGCTTGTCGCTGAGAGTGTTGCCCAGCAGCTGGAACGCCGTATCGGCTTCCGCCGCGCGATGAAAAAAGCAATTCAGGTTGCAATGGAGCTGGGTGCGGAAGGCATCAAGATTCATTGTGCGGGCCGTCTCGGCGGTGCCGAACTTGCGCGTACTGAGCAGTACAAAGAGGGAAGAACACCCCTCCACACACTGAAGGCCCATATTGATTATGGGTTCACCGAAGCCAACACGACCGCTGGAAAGATCGGCGTGAAGGTCTGGATTTGTCATAAAGAGCCTACGGAGGAAATGCAAAATGCCGTTAATGCCAAAAAGAGTAAAGCACAGAAAGGTTCAGCGCGGTAACAACAGGGGTCTTTCGCAGAGATGCAACGAACTCGATTTCGGCGAATTCGGACTCCAGACACTTGAGCGCACCTATCTGACCGCAAACCAGATTGAAGCCGCCCGTGTGGCGATTACCCGCCATATGAAACGCCGCGGCAAAGTTTGGATCAGAGTGTTCCCCTACAAGCCGTACACCAAGAAACCCTTGGAAGTCCGTATGGGTAAGGGAAAAGGAAACGTGGAATATTGGGTTGCTCCGATCAAGCCGGGAAGAATGCTCTTCGAGGTTAGCGGATGCACGGAAAACGTGGCGAAAGAGGCGATGAGCCTTGCAGCCGCAAAGCTCCCGATCAAATGCAAATTCATCATGCGTACGCATGCTGTCTGATTGGAGAAACGTTACAATGAAGATGAAAGACATCAAGGGACTGACTCCTGAGGAGATCGACGCCAAGGTCGCCGAGCTGCGCAAGGAACACTTCACCCTCCGTCAGCAGTCCAAGACCGGAACTCTTGAGAATCCGGCCCGGATCCGTCAGATCCGCAAGGACATCGCAAGATGTTTGACTGAAAAGAACATCAGGGACGCGGCTGTGCAGGCCTGATGATAACAAAGGAATTGTGCCATGAATGAAACAAACAGCAGCGCACCGCAGGAACGCGGTAACCGCAAGCACAGAGTCGGCATGGTGGTCAGCGACGTTCAGAACAAGACCATTATCGTCGAAGTGATGCGGAGAGCGGCGCACAAGAAATACAAGAAGGTCGTGAAAGTCCGTACGCGCTATGCCGTGCACGACGAGACGAATCAGGCGAAAGTCGGCGACACGGTCAGAATCGGCGAAACCAGACCCCTCAGCAAGCAGAAACGCTGGCGCCTTGAGGAAATTATCAGCCGCGCTGAATAAGCGGGCGGGAGATTACTGCAATGGTCCAAATGCAAACCAATATGGAAGTTGCCGACAACTCCGGAGCGAAACGCGTGACCGTCATTACGGTTCTCGGTCAGAAGCGCCGTTGTGCGAAGATCGGTGACATTGTGACTGCGGCTGTCAAGGAAGCCATCCCGGGCGGCGCTGTCAAGAAGGGCGACGTCGTCAAGTGCGTCATCGTCAGAACCGCTGCGAAGATCCGCCGCGAAGACGGCTCCTACCTCAGATTCGACGCCAACGCGGCTGTTGTGATCGACGATCAGAACAACCCGAAGGGTACCCGTATCTTCGGTCCTGTCGCCCGCGAACTTCGCGAGAAGAACTTTATGAAAATCATTTCGCTTGCTCCGGAGGTGCTCTGATGTTTTCTGAGAAATGCGCGAAATCCTACCACGTCAAAAAAGGCGATGTGGTGGAAGTACTGAGCGGCGTGTGGAAAAAAGAGACCGGCAAGATCATCGCCGTCATCAAGAAGACGGACCGTGTCGTTCTTGAGATCCAGAGCGTCCCCGCTGAAAAGCTGGCGGAGCGTCTCGGCAAGAAGACCGTCAAGAAATCCCAGGCGAACCCGAAGGGCGGGCTTGTGGACAGAGCGGTGTCGGTTCATGTTTCTAACGTCAGGAAGAAAGACTGATTACAGATCGGAGAACAATTATGCCTGACATGAAGAAAAAATACAACGAAGAAGTGGTTCCGGCTCTCAAGCAGAAGCTCGGCATCACCAACATTATGCAGGTGCCGAAGCTCCAGAAGATCGTTCTGAGCACCGGTATCAGCTCCAAAATGGAAAAAGACGCGATGGCCGAGGCCAGAACGCATCTTACCGCTCTTGCCGGACAGGCTCCTGTCACCTGCAAGGCGAAAAAGAACGTTGCCGGATTCAAACTCCGTGTTGGAATGCCGGTCGGCCTGATGGTCACGCTCCGCGGCAAAAAGATGTACGACTTCCTCGACCGTTTCGTGCACAACGCTCTCCCGCGTGTGAGAGACTTCCGCGGCGTTCCGAACAAGGGATTTGACGGTGTCGGAAACTACAACCTCGGCGTGCCCGATGTTTCCATCTTCACCGAAATTGACCTCGAAAAGATCAAATATCCCCTCGGACTTAACTTAACAATGGTAACCAGCGCAAAGACCGATGCAGACGCCAAAGAGCTGCTCACTATGCTGGAAATTCCGTTTGCGCGCTGAAGGAGAATAGAAAATGGCTAAGAAAAGTCTTATTGCCAAGCAGAAACGCGGAAGTAAGTTCGCCGTGCGAAACTACAACCGTTGCCAGGCTTGCGGCAGACCTCGCGCATACATCCGCAAATTCAAGCTTTGCCGTCTGTGCTTCCGCGAACTGGCCCTCTCCGGTCAGATCCCGGGCATCGTCAAGGCAAGCTGGTGATGAAAGGTGGGCTTAGAAAATGAGTATGCAGGATCCCATATCTGATATGCTGACACGTCTGCGCAATGCAGGAATGTCTTCCCAGAAGGAAGTCGTCATGCCCGCGTCCAAGATGAAAGCCGCGATCGCCAAGGTTCTCCTTGACGAAGGCTACATCGCCGGATTCCACGTCGATGGCGACGTCAAGAAAACCTTGACAATCGAACTCAAATATTACATGCGTCGTCCGGTTATCGAAGGCTTGGAAAGAGTAAGCAAGCCCTCCTGCCGTCTCTATTGCGGCAGCAAGGAGATTCCGCGCGTCAAGGACGGATTGGGCATTGCGATCCTTTCCTCCCCGAAGGGCGTCCTCAGCGGCAAAGATGCACAGAAACAGAATGTCGGCGGAGAAGTTCTCTGCTACGTCTGGTGATGAAACGAGGTATTGAAGATGTCTAGAATCGGAAATAAACCGGTTGAATTCACTCCGGATGTGAAAATCGCTGTCGTCGACGGTGTCGTCAATGTCGAGGGCAAGCTCGGCAAGCTCTCCTTCGCGATTCCCCAGGATATCGCGGTGGAGCTCGAAGACAAGCTTGTCCATGTGAAGTGCCTCAAGGAGAGCGCCAACGCCCTCCACGGTCTCACCAGAAGCCTTATTCACAACATGGTTGTCGGCGTTTCCAAGGGGTACAGCAAGGAACTCCAGATCGTCGGCGTCGGTTACAAAGCCGCGCTCGCCGGAAACAAGCTGACCCTCAACCTCGGTTACTCCCACGCGATCGAGTACATCGTTCCGGAAGGCGTCAAGCTGACCGTGACCGACGGCGTCAAGATCGTTGTCGCAGGACCTGACAAGCAGCTCGTCGGCGAAGTCGCCGCACGCATCAGACGTTACAAGAAGCCGGAGCCCTACAAG
Organism: uncultured bacterium; assembly: GCA_900549045.1. GTDB lineage: Bacteria > Verrucomicrobiota > Lentisphaeria > Victivallales > UBA1829 > UBA1829. The sequence continues at coordinate 3,985 of URNE01000174.1, forward strand.
GGCAAAGGCGTCCGTTACTCTGACGAGCATGTTGTGATCAAGCCCGGTAAGACCAACGCGTAATTGAAAGGGTTTGGATCGAATGAAAACAGCAAAAGAAAAAAGAATCAAACGTCACATCCGCGTTCGCGGCAAAGTCTCCGGCACCGCCGTGAGACCCCGTCTCTGCGTCAGCATGACGGCGAACAACATGTACGTTCAGTTTATCGATGACGAAGCGGGCAAGACTCTTGCTTCCGCTTCCACGCTCGGTGCGGACTTCAAGGCTCTCAATCTGAAGCGCAACGTTGAAGCCGCCGCGGCTCTCGGCAAGCTCGCCGGGGAAAAAGCCGTCGCAGCCGGCATCAGCGCAGTGGTTTTCGATAGAAGCGGTCACAAATATCACGGCAAAGTCAAAGCGCTGGCGGATGCCGCCCGCGAAGCCGGATTAAAGTTCTAATGGAGTTGAACATGACAATCGAAAAACAGAATATCGAACAGGAAGCCAATGTCGAGGAAATCGACCTTTCTTCCGTTCAGCCGGCAGCCGCTCCCGCCGGCGAGATGGAAGAGCTCGTCCTCAGCATCAACCGCTGCTCCAAGGTTGTGAAAGGCGGCCGCAACTTCTCCTTCGGCGCTCTCGTCGTCGTCGGTGACAGAAACGGCAAAGTCGGCTACGGCTACGGCAAAGCCAACGAAGTTTCCGATGCGATCCGCAAGGCTCAGGAAGCTGCCAAGAAGCACCTCGTGACCATTCCGCGTTTCGGAACCACCATTCCGCACTCGGTCCTCGTCAAGTACAGCGGCTCCAAGATCCTGCTCCGTCCCGCTTCCGCCGGTACCGGTATCATCGCCGGCGGCGCCATGCGCGCGGTCCTCGATCTCGCGGGTATCGTTGACGTTCTCGGTAAATCCCTCGGCTCCGGCAACCCCGCAAACGTTGTCAAGGCGACCTTCAAGGCCATCGAACAGATGCGCTCCAAACAGGACGTCCTGCTCAAACGCGGCATTGCCAAAGCTGAATAAGAAGGAGTGTTGACATGAAATTGCACGAACTTACTCCGACCCCCGGTTCCAAAAAGCGCCGGCAGAGAGTCGGCAGAGGCGACGGTTCCAACTGGGGCGGAACCGCCGGACGCGGTCACAAGGGACAGAAGTCCCGTACCGGCGCCGCCATCCGCCACCACTTTGAAGGCGGTCAGACCCCGACCTTCCGCAGAATCCCGAAGCGCGGCTTCAACAGCGGCATCAAGGAAGTCTGCGAGGTCGTCAACGTCGCTACCCTCCAGGAACTCTTCGAAGCCGGCGCGGTCGTCGACGAAAACGCCCTTCGCATGGCGGGCGTCGTCGGCAAAGCCGATGCTCCCCTGAAGATCCTCGGAAACGGCGAGATCTCCAAGGCGCTCACCGTCAAGGCAAACAAGTTCTCCGCATCCGCCAAAGCGAAAATTGAGGCGGCAGGCGGAACCTGTGAAGTCATCTGAGCTTTGCTCGGATAACTTTTCCCGCTTCGTTCTTATTCACGAGGCAATCCGGTTTCCCGGAATCAGCGTCCGGTTCTCCGCTCGGAGAACCGGCGCAGTTCAAGAACCGGTTTGACCGTTTTAAAAGGGGACAGCTAAGATGCTTTCCGCGTTCTTAAACGCTTTCAAAATCAAAGAGCTGAGAAACAAGATTTTGTTCACAGCCGGCGTGATTGTGCTCTGCCGTATCGCGGCAAACATTCCGTGTCCGGGTGTCGATACGAAAAATCTGAAAACATACTTTGACAGTTTCGGTGCGGATTCCGCCGCCGG
>URNE01000175.1 GCA_900549045.1 uncultured bacterium
ACTCGTTCGAGGCGTGGTTCATCGAAAACGGAAAGCTCGTCGCGTGGGGATGCGTTGCCATCATCATCGCCGTTGCGGTGGTCTTCTCCGTCGTTCAGATCCGCAAGAGTTCGCAGGCGAAAGCTTACAACACCCTCGCTTCCGCCGTTACCGAGCAGCAGATTCAGGACGCCCTGAAACAGTATCCCTCCGGTTCCGTCGCCGCGGAGGCCCGTTTCCGTCTCGCCGGACTTTACATCAAAGCGCAGAACAACAAAGCGGCCGTTGAACAGCTCGCTCTTGTTGCGGCGGACAAACACGCGCTTGCGTTCACCAAAGGCCGCGCCATTCTCGACGCAGGTTATCTTTATGAGAACGACGGCAAGACCAAAGAGGCGCTTGCCCAGTATGAAAAAGCCGCTTCCGATCTTTCTCTTCCCGAAGACGCCCGTCTGGAAGGTTACTATGCCGCCGGCCGTATGCAGCTTGTCCTGAAAGACGTCGCGAAGGCTCGCGCCGCATTCAAACAGGCGTTGAACGTCACCGCCCGTACCCAGAGCGCATTCTTCTGGTCCACGCAGGCGCAGGCGGCGCTGAACCGCCTCCCTGCGGAACCCGCTCCCGTAAAATAATGGACACTGCCCTGTCAAAGCGCAGAGAGTCGCTGCTCCGCGCTTTGACGACTCGTCACGGCAGGAAAAACAGCGGCTTCTGCATGGTTGAAGGTCTCCGCTGCGTCAATGAAATTCTGACGTTGCGTCCGGATCTGATTGATTGCTGTATTCTCCGCGAAGACATGGCGGACCGCGTCAACTCTCCCGACGACAAAACCGTTGTGCTCGACCGTGCGAAGTTCGATTCTCTTGCGGCGACCGTGAACTCTCAGGGGGTTCTGGTTCTGGCGAAGCAGCCGGATTTTCTCCCCGCCGACGCTCCGCTGACCGATCCGTTTGCCCTGCTTCTCGACCGCGTTGCCGATCCCGGAAATTTCGGAACGATCATCCGCACCGCCCGCGCAGTCGGTCTGCATGAAATATGGGTTGTCAAAGGCGGAGTTGACCCGTTCGGCGACAAGGCGGTCCGTTCCGCTTCCAGCGCCCAGTTCGCGGTCGGAATCCGGCTGACGGATTCTCTGGACGAGGCTGTCGCGGCGCTCGGCAAACTTGGCGTCCGGCGTTTCTTCCGCACGGAACCCGCGGAGGGACACAGCGTTTTCACGGAGCCGGAACTGTTTACGGATTCCGCGATTGTTCTCGGCAATGAAGCGAACGGCGCAGGTCCGGTCGAATCCGCTCTCCCGCTGAACATTCCGATGCCGGGTTCCGCCGAATCGCTGAACGTTGCGCAGGCGGCAACCGTCGTGCTTTTTGAATATGTCCGCCGCATGGGAGGCTCCATATGAACATCATGCGCTTCACAAAAATGGATGGAGCGGGAAACGATTTCGTTGTCACTGCGGACGTCCCCGGGAACACAGTTCCGCGCACTCCGGAGATGATCCGGGCGGTTTGTGACCGCCGTCGCGGAATCGGAGCGGATGGAGTGCTTGTTCTGAAACCGCTCGCTCCGGGCGAGGTGAAGATGACCTACTTCAATTCGGACGGTTCCCGTGCGGAGATGTGTGGAAACGGCTTGCGCTGCTGCATGGAATTCGCCGCGCTCAACGGCTTCGCGGATTCGCACGCCGTGTTTCACACCGATGCGGGCCGACTCGAAGCATGGCGTCCGGAGCCGGAGCTGATCCGCATCCAGATGCCGCTTGCAACGCCCTTCCGCGAGCTGACCGTCTGCGGCTATCCGGTGTATCTGACCTCGACCGGCGTGCCTCATGCGGTGATTCCGCTGACGGCGGAAGGTTTTCGCGATCTGGATATTGACTGTGCCGGACGCTCCATCCGTTTTGCCGCTGAACTGGCTCCGGAAGGGGCGAATGTGGATTTCATTCTTCCCGACGGCGCGGATGCGGCGCGGGTGCGGACTTACGAGCGCGGCGTGGAGGCGGAAACTCTCGCATGCGGAACCGGAGCGGCCGCGGTCGGGGCTTTCCTGCTGTGGAAATATGGCGGGATTGAAAAAAAACGCATTTTTTGTGCGGGCGGAGACGTTCTCACTATTAAATTAACCGCAAATGGGAATATTTTAAAAGAGATGTTCCTTTCGGGACCCGCCCGCGCGGTCTTTACTGGGACATGGAGCTGGAAATAACAAACTTAACATAATTTGGAGAAAACGAATGAGCATCCAAGGACTTTACACCGCACTGATCACCCCCTTCTCGCATGGAGCCGTGGATTACGGCAAACTCAAGGAAGTGGTCGAAGCGCAGATTCAGGGCGGAGTTGACGGCATTCTGCCTACCGGCACCACCGGCGAATCTCCGACTCTCAGCGTCGACGAGCATCTCGAAGTGATCGAAAAGGTCATTGAATATGCGAACGGCCGCTGTAAAATCATGGCGGGAACCGGCGCGAACTGCACGGAAGAAGCAATCCGTCTGACCAAAAAAGCGAAAGCCATGGGCGCGGATTCCTGTCTCCAGGTCACCCCGTACTACAACAAGCCGACTCAGGAAGGACTCTACCGTCACTTCAGCAAAATCGCCGACGACTGCGGTCTTCCGGTCGTTCTCTACAACGTCCCCGGCAGAACGGGCATTCCGATCGCGGCGGATACGGTTGCGCGTCTCGCTTCCAACCCGAACATCGTCGCGGTGAAGGAAGCCGGCGGTTCCGTCGAGCGCGTCTCCGAAATTCTGAACCTCTGCGACATCACCATCATGTCCGGCGATGACAGCCTTACCGTTCCGATGATGTCCGTCGGCGCGAAGGGCGTGATCTCCGTCGCTTCGAACATCTATCCGGGCGAACTCAAGAAGATGGTCGACTTCTGTGCCGCCGGAAACTTTGCCGAAGGACTCAAGATCCACCGCAGGTTCTACAGTCTGTTCAAGCGTCTCTTCATCGAATCCAATCCGATTCCGGTGAAGGCCGCCATGGCCATGTTGGGCATGATCGAGGAGGAATACCGCCTCCCGCTCTGTCCGATCTCCGACAAGAACCGCGCAATTCTCAAGGCGACTCTGGACGCGCTGAACGAATGAAGATTGCAGTTGTTTCCGGGCTGAGACGCAGGGAAGGAGATCTCGGCGAATTCTTCCTGCTCCGCGCGATCCACGAAGCGGCATATCTGGATGCCGATACGTTCATCGTGACCGGCGGTCTCTGTGCTTCTCCCTCGGAAAAACTGGATTTCATTGATATTCTGAATGCGTCGATCAAGCGGCGCAAGCTTTCGATCCGCGTTCTCTGGATGCGGGGCGAAAACGATCCGGCGGATTTCTATCGGATTCTGCCGGATCCCGCAAACGAAACGCTGGACGGTCTGTCTGTTTCCGCGTTTCTCTCTCTTCTCGGCGATCTGCCGGAAATGACCGCGCCGGAATACCGGTTCCTGACCGCGGAGCTGAATCACGGCCGGATTGAAAACAGACACATTCATTCACTTGCCGTTCCTTCCGAATGGCGAAACCGTCTCACGGATTTTCACCTTCACACGAACCTTGCCTACTGTTCGGAAAACATGACGATTCCCTCCGCCCTGCGCCTTGCGAAGGCGGCTGGAATCCGCAAACTCAACTTTGCGGAACACTCCGGACAGCTCTATTTCATGAACGATGATTACTGGGCCGGACGCTACACGATGCGCACGCGCGGCACTCCGGAGGGGGCGCCTGTGCAGAACCGCATGCAGATGTACCGCGACCTTATCGCGCAGCATTGCGACGGTTCATTCTCCTATGGTTTCGAGGTTGACATAGACCCGGAAGGAGTTCCCGCGCTTCTGCCGGAAGACGCCGCGTTTGCGCAGGTTAGGGTCGGTTCCGTGCATCACCTTTTCCGGAAAGACGACGTTGCCGCATTGAAGCGGGAGTTTCTCGAGAAAGTGGAAGCTCTCCTGCGTTCCGGCGTTCAGATTCTGGCGCATCCGTATCGTATTTTCACGAAAGGCTGCGGCATGACGGAGCCGGAGGATTTGTATCTTCCGACGATTGAGCTTCTGAAACGTTACGGCGTGGCGGCGGAGATCAACTGTCATGCGGGATACCGTCCGAATCCGGAATTTTTTGCGCTCTGTCTGAAACACGGCGTGAAGCTTTCGCTGGGTACGGATTCGCACAATCTTTATGAAGTCGGCTTCATCATGCCGCACCTCCGCATCCTCAAAGCCGTCGGCGCTTACGGCAGGCTCGATGAAGTCCTGCTGGGAACGAATTGCGGCTGACCGGAGATTCCCGGACAGCCGCATCGCGAATACCTGAAATTCTTATTTTGCACATTCCCGGATTTTCCGGTGAACGGCGAGAGTCCGTTCGGCAAGAGCTTTCATCGAACAAACGGATTCTCCGATAAAATTCGGTTCGATGGTGTCATTCAGACGTTCCGCAAGGTGGCTTTCCGGATTTAAAATGCCCGTAATGGAACCGGTCGTTGCCGCGGTGCAGTCGGTATCCATGCCGCCCATTACCGCGAGCGCGCAGTTGCGGTCGATTGTGCTGTTCCCGTAAAGCAGAGCCATGACGACGATCTGGAGATTGTTGATCGCATGAACACAGTGCATGTTTTTGTATCGTTCATCCAGCTTGTCCATGAACTGTTCCCATGTCGGAGCTTCCTTTTTCCATTGCAGGGAGAGTCTGACCGCCTCCGCAAAACGGCAGTTTGCGGGGATTTCCGAAAGACCGATGCGGATGAGCTTTTCCGGATCGCTTTCGCAAAAGGCCGCACTGATGACTGCCGCGACAAACATTTCCGCATAAATTCCGTTCTTTGTATGAGTCCAGCAGGCGTCGCGGTAGGCGAATTCCGCGGCGAGTTCCGGATTTCCTGCGGCCGCATACCCCCAGAAGTCCGCGCGGATTGCGGCACCGATCCATTCACGGTAGGGATTGTTGAAGCGGCGCGTAAATGCGGGAGTCGCTCCCCAGCCGCTTGGACGGCAGAAGCGCGGATGGCGCATGTTGTAGTTCAGAATTGCCTGTGTTTCGGCAGTGCAGATGGCGTTGTAGGGCAGGGAGCTGTTCCAGCGGTCCGCAACATCATGCCATTTGAAATCCGCGCCCTTTGTTTCGAGAACGCGGAGTCCGACGAGGGTATAATGAATGTCGTCGTCCGGTTCCATGCAGTTGATGTTTTCCCGCTGGGACCGCGGACACCAGAGTTCGGGAGCGGAGCGGATGTAGTCATGCAGTTCCCAATCTCCCTGCCGGATGAGCAGATCGCGGATCCAGGAGCGGGATTTGCACTCGACGGGTTTTCCCAGCGCACAGCCGACGCAGCGTCCGCGCCATGCTCCGTGGAAGTGTTCGAGCAGTTCCGCGTCGGAAAGCTTCAGTTCGAGTTTGCGCGGACCCTCCGGTCGCAAGGCCCGGATTTCCTCCAGCTCGTCCGGTTCCTCATACTTCCAGTCGGGGCGCATCGGCAGATTCTCAAGTTTTTTGTAAATTTTTTCGATTCGCTCCGAGTAGGCGTCTGCATCGGGATGAAGCATGGCGGCTTCCTCCCTGATTTCCGGGGAGAGGATGTATCCCTCTTCCTCAAGCTGAACGAGTTCGTGCTGGAGCTGAACGAGCGGGTCGTACCATCCTGAAACAAGCATTTTTTACCTCCTTGCTTTTTCATGGTTTGCGGGTATAGTATAATGTCTTTTTTTAATAAAATCAACGCAGAAAAAGGTAATCTTTATGCAGAATCTCTCAAAATACGGTTTGAAATTTGTTCCG
>URNE01000176.1 GCA_900549045.1 uncultured bacterium
AGGATGCGGAGGCGGAAACCACCCTGCGCCCTCAGAATTTCAGCTCTTTCCCCGGGCAGACCAAGACGAAGGACCGTCTGGAAATCTACGTCGCCGCGGCGAAAAACCGTTCCGAGCCGCTCGGACATCTCCTCCTCAGCGGACCTCCGGGACTCGGCAAAACCACGCTCGCCTACATCATCGCCAATGAAAAGGGCGCGAACATCAAAACCTCCAGCGGGCCCGTCATCGAAAAACCCGGCGACCTCGCGGGGCTGCTCACCTCGCTCGAAAAAGGCGACATTCTGTTCATCGACGAAATCCACCGTCTGAACACCGCAGTCGAAGAGTATCTCTACAGTGCCATGGAGGATTTCTTCATCGACATCATGATCGACCAGGGACCCGGTGCGCGCTCGGTGCGGCTGACCATTCCCGAATTCACGCTCATCGGAGCGACCACACGCCAGGGGCTTCTCTCCGCTCCGCTGCGCTCCCGCTTCGAACTCTCACTCCGCCTCGACTACTACAGCCCGGAGGAACTGCGCGACATCGTTCTCCGCTCCGCAGGAATTCTCAAAGTCGGAATCGACCCGGAAGGCGCGTTTGAAATAGCACGCCGCAGCCGCGGAACTCCGCGAATCGCAAACAATCTCCTCCGCTGGACCCGCGATTTCGCCCAGGTCAAAGGCAAAGGACACATCACGCGGGAACTCGCCGCGGCAGCGCTCTCCATGCTCGACATCGACGACAGCGGACTCGACGAGATGGACAAGCGCATTCTTGAAACAATCATGGTCAATTTCAAAGGCGGACCGGTCGGTCTGAACTCGCTTTCCGTTGCCGTCGGCGAGGAAGCGGACACCATCGAGGACGTCTATGAACCATATCTCATTCAGGAAGGATACATGATGCGCACGCCGCAGGGACGAATCGTTTCGGACAAATCGTGGAGCATGTTCGGTCTCACGCCCCCGTCCTATCCGAACGGTATCCGGCGCGGAGCGCGCAAAATCATCGACGATCAGCAGGAACTGCCGTTCTGATCATTTCCAGGACGGCGAAACTTTCTCGATCTCACAGAACGGACGCCGGATGCCTTTCACCCACAGCTGACGCCCGGTGATCCGCACCATGCGGTTTTCCCACAGGCTCAGATTCAGGCGGGGTGAAAGCAGATAGCCGATCGGAAGTTTTTTGCCGTTGATTTCCAGTATCAGTTCATACGAAGCGGAACCGACCGGTTCCGAAAGGCGGACCGGAATGCCTTCCACGGTCATAAGGTAATTGTCGCGCCGGATCTTCTCGTCCGTTTTCGCCGGCGCGGCGGGTTCGCGGAAAAAACGGCTGTGGACATAGCCGCGCAAACCGCGGAGCGGCGCTATCCGGAGCCACGCGCCGTCATACGCACGTTCCAGGATCCGAACCTTCTCCGCCGTTTCCGGACGGCTGTAATGATACGCCGGGTATATCACGCCCGGCCCCGAACGCAAACGGGCGGACTCTTTCAACGAACCGTCCGCATTCAAGAAAACGGAAGCGACCCACACCGGAGCTTTTTCCGGAAGGTCGATTCCGCACCACTCCCCCGTCTTCTCCCTCACGGCCGCGGACGCATCCGCATCTGCGGTTGCGACGATTTCCCCGTCAAGCGACGGTTCAATGCGCACATTCCAGCTCTCCGCGCCGGCAAGCGGAACGGAGAGCAGAAGCAGAAAATGACGCGGGGAAAACCGCATCAGCCGAAGACCAGTTCGGCGTCCGCTTCATCAAGGATTTCCTTGCTGAGACGGAGCGCGGTCCAGACTTCCGTGTGCTGAACCTCTTCCCCGTAAGCGAGCTGATAGAGCGGGCTGAGGGTTTCGATTTCCAGCATCTGATCGTTGGTGTAGCACTCGACGCTGCATCCGTTGTCCGGATATTCTGCGTCGACGAAATGCTCGTACTTCTTGATGAAGGTGATTCCCTTGTTCTGATAGGCGATCCAGCCGTCTTCGCAGTTGCAGCCCATTTTGGCGGGTCCGCACTTGGAATCCTGCTGAACAAGCGTGTATTTGGAACCGAAACGGATTCTGCCGTCGGAAAGCGTCACATACGGCCAGAGGGAGATGAAGGTGTTCGGAAGCAGCGCTTCGGGATCGCCCTGCGGCATCGGGATGATCGCCTTTCCGCCCGGCGCCATCACAGTAATGCCCCATGCGGCAAGCTCGACATCCCAGCGGTTGCAGTTGCGCAGGGTGTGGACGATCTTGAAGGAATCGCCCTTGACCGGGATGATTTCAATCGTCTTCTCGATTCCGGCGTTCGCATCGGGTCCGGCATGAAGCGTGACGCCCTTCGCGGAGTCCTTGACGTCGACCGGGAAATTGTCGATGGTCTGCGTGCGGATCTTGTCCTCGGGGGAATGCCAGAGACGGTGTCCGCCGTAGTTGTTCCACTCGTCGCCGCCGGTCTGTCCCGCCGTTTCCGGAAAGATATGGAAAAGGTTGTCGGAGCCGTCGAAGAACGCGCCCACGATACGGGGTCCGATCTCCGTCGCAACGATCAGTTTCAGCTTGCCGCTGGAGATCTCGATGCAGTTCTTCCAGCCCATGAATTCGACTCTTTTGTGTGCCATGTTTGTTTCTCCTGTATTTTAAGGTCAGACATTTCGTTTCAGCAGTTCCTCCGCCAGCTCTTCCAGCAGGGAACGGTATTTGGTTCCGGGAAGCGAAGCAAGATTCGCCATAGCCTTATCCGACGACTCCTCCGCCGCACGGACAACCGCGGCGCGCGCGCCGCACTCTTCCAGCAGGGAGCGGATTTTCGCAATATCCGCCTCCGCATACGCCGGACGCTTCATCAGCGCCGCGAGCTCGGCGCGGCCGGATTCGGTCAAACGCTCCAGTGCCTCCAGATAAAGAACGGTCGGCTTGCCCTCGCGAAAATCCGAACAGAGCGGCTTGCCGAACTTTGCCTCGTCGCCGTAAACGCCGAGCAGGTCGTCGCAGAGCTGGAACGCGTATCCGAGCTCCGAGGCGAACTCCGAAAGCGCGGCAACCGGGTTCGCGGTCCAGTCGGGCGTATCAAGCCCGGCCATCGCGCCGCATTCGGCGGAAAACGCAAGCAGAGCCCCCGTCTTGCCGCGGATCATGTCTATCACCTCCGCTTTCGGCGGAAGCACCTTGCGGTATTCGAACTCCACATCCAGAGCTTCGCCGGAAATGAGCTCCCGGTTGAGAAAAGACTGCATTCTCCGCGCCATTGCAAGCGCGGTTTCAGGAGAAACGCCGCGGTCGGTCGAGCGCAGCAGAACATCCGACGCCCACGCCTGCTGAACGTCTCCGGTCAGAATGGCAAAATCCGTTCCGTACTTTTCCGCACGCCCGGGAAGCAGCCCGAACCGCGCCGCGCCCTCTTTCCGCAGTTCCATATGACATGTCGGTTTTCCGCGACGGACCTCGTCGCAGTCGATAATGTCGTCATGAACAAGGGTCCAGTTGTGGAAGATTTCACACGCGGCGGCCGCGTTGAGCGCTCGCGCCGGATCGCCGCCGACCGCGCCGCAGGACCAGAGCGCGAGAACCGGGCGAAGCCGTTTTCCTCCGCGCATCGGATAGAGCCGCACCGCCTTGCGCAGCGCCTCCGGACGGATCCGCGACGGGAACGGATCGTCCGTTATAAATTCGTTTATGAGCCCGCACGCAAGCGCAAGTTCATTTTCCAGTTGACTTTTCATAAAACGCACCTATGTTATATATGGAGCAATATACACGATAAACGCGGTGAAACAAATCCGCATAGAGGAAAAAATGATAAAATTTGCAGTCATCGGCGATCCGATCGCCCATTCGCTCTCCCCCGCAATGCAGAACGCCGGAATCAAAGCCCTCGGTCTCGATGCGGAATACTTCGCGGAACATGTCCGGCATGATGATCTGAAGGAATTCACAGAACAGGCTCGCCGCGGACTTGCCGGATTCAACATCACCGTCCCCCATAAAAATGCAATCTTCCCCTTCCTCGACCACATCTCGAAGGAAGCGCAGGTCGCGGGAAGCGTCAACACAGTCACCGTCAAGAGCGGACGTCTTTACGGCGACACCACCGACGGTTACGGGCTTGCCCAGGCGCTGAAAGAGGCGTTTCAGTTCGACGTCCGCGGCGGACGCATCGCGTTCATCGGCTGCGGCGGCGCCGCCCATGCGGCCGCGGCATATTTCGCTTCGCAGGGCGCGCAGGCTCTCCATCTCATCAACCGCACTGTCGCCAAAGCGGATGAACTCGCGGAAAAACTGCGCACCGCTTACGGAACCGATGCGCGGACCTGCGCCATCGACGACCATGCGCGGATTTCCGAATTTCTGAACGCCTCGGACGTGGTCATCCAATGCACCAGCCTCGGACTCAAACCGGACGATCCCGCCCCGATTGATCTTTCTCTTCTTCCGCAGTCCATCAAGGTCTACGACACGATCTACAAGAAGACCCCGATTGTCCGCGAATGTGAACGCCGCGGCATTCCGTTTGCGAACGGACTCGCGATGCTTCTGCATCAGGGCGCACGCTCCCTGGAGCTCTGGACCGGCCGTCCCGCACCCGTCGAGATCATGCGCGCCGCACTGAACAAAGCCTATGCGGAAAAGCAATGACCTTCCGCATGTGCGCCGAAACGCCGTTTCCGAGCCGGCTAAAAAAACCATACATCAAAAAACGGAAAAATCGAATTAAAACCAGCCAGATTCCCATTTATTCTCTTGAAAAGCGGACAAACCACTCTATAATATATCCATACACGAACAACCTCTAAACCGAAGGAAGGTGAATTATGTCTTTCGTGAAAACTATGGCAACCGTGATCGAGCGTCCCGGCGAAGCGGCGTTCCGTGAAGTGACCCTGACCCCGAAACGCGAGGACACCGTCGTCTGCAAAACCCTGATGAGCGCCATCAGCACCGGCACCGACATGAAGACCTACCATGGAATGCAGCACCCCGAGCAGTGCTGGTACCCCCTCGTCCCCGGTTATGAAAACATCGGCGTCGTCCTCGAAGAAGGCTCCTATGCTCCCGGATTCAAAAAGGGCGACCGCGTCATGATCAACGAATGCCGCACCTACATGGACGTCTGCGCGGCATGGGGCGGCGGAACACAGATTGTTCACAAAGATTCCGCGAACGCCGGCGGCGCGGGCGACCCTCTCTGCAAAATTCCCGACAACGTCACCGACGAACAGGCGGTCCTCGCCTATCTCTTCTGCGTCTCCCTCAAGGGCGTGGAACGCCTCGGACTCACACCCGACTACACCGGAACGGTCCTCGTCTTCGGCGCGGGCATGAACGGCGTCGGCGCGGCCCAGATCATCCGCATCAAGTCCCCGAACGCGAAAATCATCATCGCCGAACCGCATCCCTACCGCCAGGGAATCGCAAAGCATTACGCGGACTTCGTCATAACTCCCGATGAAGCCGGAATCAAAAAGCTCGAAGAGCTCACAAACGGCAAAAAGGCGGACAAGATCATCGAATGTTCCGGCAACCCCGCGGTTCCGGGAATCCTCTACAAGTTCATCAAGGACGGCGGATGGGCGGATGACGACGAGCCGGGCTATATTCACCTCAACGGCGACTATCCCGAAAAGCTCCTCTTCGACCACTATCACCGCTGGTTCGTCAAAAACGTCAACATGTCCATGACCTGCGCAATGAAATGGCGCGCAAAAGGACAGATCCTCCAGTGGATCAGCGAAGGCAAGATCGACACCACGCATCT
>URNE01000177.1 GCA_900549045.1 uncultured bacterium
ATGCTCCGCATATTCAGATCAACGAAATGAAGAATGTCACATTTGACGGTGGAAACGAGGCAGTTCTTCTGTTCGGCAATTCGGGCAATCACTGTTCCGGAATTCAAATTTTTGATTCGGAAAATGTCACATTCCGCGGTTTGACTTTGGAATACAAAGGCAAGCTTTATGCACAGGGAACGATTGTTTCGGTCGATCCGGCGACGTCAAGCGTTGTTTTGAAGATGGAACCGGATTCTCCGCTTCCGTATCTGAAGCAGGTGACGATGGCGTTTGATTCGAACGGGAAAATGGTGAAAGCCGCCAGCGACAAGTTCTTTCATAAAGTGGAAAAACTGGCGGATGGAACCTGCAAGGCGCAGATCGGTCATGCGCTGAACGGCAAAATGGAAGGTCTGAAGCCCGGTGTCGTGCTGGTGATTCCAAACCGTCTTTCTGGCGCGGCGTTCGGCATCTCTGGAGGAAAATTCTGCTCGGCGGAAAATATTACGGTTCTCAACTCTATCGGACTGGCGTTTGCCTCTTCCAACAGCATGTCTCCTTCCTTTGTAAACTGCACGGTGAAACCGCGGAAAGGAGAATTTCTCTCCTCCAATGCGGATGCTCTTTTCAATTGGCGTCCGGTGGAAATCGGTATTTTTGCGAAAAACTGCAACTTCCGCAATATGAGCGATGACTGTTTCAACACGCTCGCTCCGGGTGTTGCTCTTGCAGAAATCCGTGACGGTAAACTGTTGCCGGACAACACGAACCGCGACGCCGGAACAAATCTTCTGCTTGTTTCGCCTTATACCGGAGAAATCAAAATGCAGACGACCGTTGTCAGAAACGGAACAGCAAAGTTCAAGGACGGTGTAACCGGTGAACTGACATTGAAACATCCGATTCCGAACAACATCGTCACCTACGCGAACCAGAACCAGGCGGTCGCGACGGAAAGAGAGCGCCAGGAGCACTTTATCGGCACGAAAAAGCTCCGGAATGAGCCGGATATGTTTTTTGAGCCGAACCACTGCGGACTCGGAACCGTGCTGGTCAATTATACGGCCGGGAACAACCGCAACAACGGCATTACAATTCATGCCTCCAACGTTCTGATTGAAAACTGCAAACTCGAGAACACCGGCTGCGGAATCAATATAACGGCAATGCTGAACTGGAAAGAAGGTCCGGCTCCATACAATGTCACCGTGCGCAATGCAAAATTTACCGATTGCGTATTCGGTATCCAGAGCGTCTATCTTTCCACTCTCGGCAAAACGCTTGATATGCGTTCCATTCGGGAAATCACAGTGGAAAATGCCGACTTCTCAAGAATGGTGATGGCCGGACTCCGCATCAACAACGTCGACGGCGGAGTTTTCAAGAACCTCGTGTTCAAGGATATGAACCGCGCGGTTATGATTGACAATTCCGGCAATCTGAATTTTTCGGACTGCAAGTTCGGCGATTCGGAACTGACCCTGAGCGACTTGAAGCTGGAACGCGCTTCCGAAGATTCCATCGAAGGCATTTACTGATTGTTCCAGTCAACATCCACCCGGAGTTTTCCCTCCGGGCATTCTGAAAGACGATCCCCTATGAAAGAATATTCCGCGCCATCCCGTATTCTCTCTCTTTCCGGAACCTGGAAGCTTTCCGCCGACGGCGTGAAGGAAATTCCCTCCAAAGTCCCCGGAGACGTGCTCGACGACCTCCGTTCCGCAGGCTTGATTAAAGATCCCTGTTACCGCATGGATTATCTGGACTGCGTCTGGTGCGGAAAGAAGGAGTGGATCTGCCGCAAAATCTTCCGCGGCAGTTTCCCCGCGGGTGAGATGCATGACCTCGTGTTCGACGGTCTCTCCTATGTTGCGGAAATTGAACTCAACGGCAAACACCTTGCCACGCACAAAACGATGATGCGCGGTCTCCGCATCCCTGTCGCGGGAATCCTGCGCGACAATGCGGAAAACGAACTCGTCGTCCGTCTGAAAGCGTTCAACAAGGAGGAATTGAACATCCCCGTCATCTCCTTCTGGAGCGACTGGAGCGAGGGCGTTTACGATTCCCGGTTTGCCGCCATGCGCGGCGCGGGACGCAAAGCCGACTATTCCTACGGCTGGGACTGGACGCACGGTCTGCCGTCTTGCGGAATCTGGCGGGATGTCCGCGTCGAATCGTTCGCAGTTGCCCGTCCGGAAAAAATCTTTGCGGAAACATCGCCGGACGGACGCGTTCGTCTTTCGTTTCAGCTGCACACGGAACTGGAAGATATTCTCGACTGTCGCGCCGCATTGGAGATTCGGGAAAAAGAGACGGGAAAGCCGGTCTTTTCCGCCGCGTATCCGGTCAAGCTCGGTCCCGGCGAGACGGAATATATGTTTGACGCGCGGGTGGATTCGCCGGAACTCTGGTATCCGGCCGGATACGGGAAACAGGCGCTTTACGAGCTGCGGCTGCAGATCTTCTCCGGTATGCGGGAGGTCGCGTCGTTCCGTCACCGCTTCGCTTTCCGTTCGTTCGAGATTGAAGAGAAGCGTTTCACGGAGAAGCAGGGACTTTTTCAGTTCCGTGTCAATGGCATTCCCGTGTTCGCGAACGGCGGCAACTGGGTTCCTCCCGACATGCTCCCCGGGACCGTGGGGAGGGAGCGTCTGCGGCATCTGATCGCGCTTGCGGCGGAATGCGGATACAACTATCTGCGCGTCTGGGGCGGCGGTTATTATGAATCCGATGATTTTTATGACCTCTGTGATGAAGCCGGCATCATGGTCTGGCAGGATTTCATGTTCGGCGGACCGGAAGTTCCGGAATTTGATCCTGTGTTCCGTGCGGAGTGCCGCCGCGAGGCGGAAGAGGTCGTGTGCCGCCTTCGCCGTCATCCCTGCATCTGTGTCTGGTGCGGATCCAATGAAACGGACGAGTTCTATCTGGTTGATCGGAATTGCAAACGGGAGCGTCCGGGCGGATATTATTACGGCTGGACGCTTCTGCACCGCGACTTCCCGGAAATCGTCCGCCGGCTGGTTCCGGATGCGGTCTATATCCCGTCGTGTCCGTTCATGGGCACGGCCGCGCCCGCCGGGACGGAGAACAATGCGCACGGATTCGGAACCTGTCACACGCAGTGGCTTCCGCAGTTCTCGCCGGACGAGGCGTTTGACCGGACGGTGATTCCGACGTTCATGAACGAGTTCTACGGAATGTGTCCGGTTCCAGCCTCTTCCGTAAAGCGTTTTCTGCTTCCGGAAGACCTGGACTGTTACTGCAATCCCGTATTTTCCGCGCATAACATGCTGGAAGTTCAGCGCAACGATGAATGGGGACAGATCTTCCGTCATCTGTGTTTTCATGATCCGCGCCGCCGGTTCGATGTTCCGCTTGCGGAGCTCCTGCGCGGGTTTGAAATCTGCGCGGAAGAGCTCATGACCCGCTATCTCGCCCTGTTGCGCCGCAACCGGAAATACTGCGGAGGAGCAGGCTACTGGCAGTTCAACAGCGCGTATCCGATGATCAATTGCGACATCGTCGATTACTACGGTCTTCCGAAGGCTTCGTATTACGCCGTGAAGCGCGCCGCGGTCCGGACCGCTCCGGTTTTGGCTGTCTATGACGACCGGTTCGATGTTTACATGGTCAACAATTCCGCCGTTTCAGCTACCGGAGCGCTTCGCGCCACGCTGAAGGATTTTTACGGCAATACGCTTGCGGAAGAGCGGAAAACGGTTTCACTTGCGCCGGAATGTTCGGAAAAAATTTTCTCGGTTCCGCGCGGTTCCGCCGTTCCTTCCGGTTCGTTCGCGTGGGCGGAGTGGCGCGGGGAAAACAGGAGTTCCGCGGAAACGCACCGTTTCTTCCGCGATCCGCGTGAACTGCGCTTCCCGGAAGCGGAAGTGGAAGTTCGCCGCCTGACTGAAAATGAAGTTGTTTTGCGTTCAAACCGTTTTGCCCGCCGCGTTTCTGTGACGCCATACGATACGGCGTGCTGTCCCTCCGACAACTTTTTTGATCTGTATCCGGGCGTGGAAAAGCGGATTGTATTTTCCTCTCCTCTGCGCGAATCTGTTGTCCTGCAATACGAGAACTGCGCCGGACGTTCCCCCTATGTGACCGGAATGCGGAAAACGCAGAATCCGGAGGATGATTTCTGGGAGATTGAGCTTTACAATCCGGGGAGGGATGGGCGTTCTGTTTCCGTTTCTGTCGAATGCGAAAACTGCGATTTTGAATGTGTCTCCGGACTTTTCATTCCGGCGGAGGGAACCGCGCTCTTTTCGATCCGTCTGCGTTCCGCGCTTTTCCGCGAATATCCGTTCTCGGTCCCGGTGACTTTGCATTTCGGTGAAACGGTTCTTCTTGAGACGTTTTCACGCATCAGTCTTGAACCTGTGCTGCATCACGGCGTGCTGAATCTGCGGAACGCATGGGAAAAGCCGCTTCCGCTTCCGCGTCTGGAATACCGCGCAAAATATCCGGACGGAACGGATTTCGTTTCGGTCATGCCGGGAACCGTTCTGCGGAAAGAGGAACGCCGCAGGTTCGATTTCGATGTTCCGGAAAGCATTCTTCCCGATAGCGCGGTTTTGAGCGGAGGAGATTCGCCGATCGCTTTTTTTGAATCAAAGTATTCTCCGGAAAACTGGTGGAGCTGTTTGAATGCACGTCCGTTTGACGGCGGAGACTTTCCGCTCGTTCCCGCGGGTGCGCCCCTTTCCGGCTGCCGGATCAGGGCAAACGAGCATGCGCAGTTTCTTTCACCGATGCCGGAAAGCCGGGCGGAGCTGTGTCTGTTCTGGGAGAAAGGCGAAGATCTGATCCGCATGACTTTGTACATTCGCGGCATTCCGTACAGCCAGCCCTATGAAGGGGAGCGAGTCTGGCGTGCGACTTGCATTGAACTTCTGATCGGAACAGCAGATAAACGGAACTGGCGTGATTTATCGCTTGCGCTGACGGAAGCCGGACCGCAGATATGTCTCCGCCGTTCCTCCGGAAAAGATTGCCGGGGGCTTGTTCCTCGGGACGCCGCTTCTCTTGAAGTTCTCCGGAGCGGGGAGCATGATCTGATGACGTATCGTCTGGAGCTCCATCCCTCGCTTCTTGGAATGCCGGAACTTTCGTCTGCAAAGGAGTTCCGTTTCGGCATGGCGCTGCGGTATCCGGACAAAAACGCCCTGCAGATTTACAAGGGCATCAACTACGGCAACGGGCTGCGCGACGCGGGGCTGGCAACGATGAACAGACGTTTGGAAGAAACAATCCACTGATGGACTGGCAGAAAGGAGTACGGAAATGAAACTGTCGTTTGAAGTGAGTTATTTTGATCCGTCGGGAAAAATCCGTTTTTCGGCGGTGCGTGAAGGCTGGGCGGAAGAGAATGGAACCTGGTGCAATCCGGAACTCGGATTGGCGTTTGCTTTCCGTCTGGACCCCGAGCGCCGATCTTACGTTCGAAGGACAGAAAAGCTGAAGCGGGATACCGCGGTCATCAAGCGCATGACCGACGACATCGCCGCGCTTGCTTCAACGCAGAAAGCTTTCCTGGATGATTTCATCCTTCATAACAGCGGTGCTGTTGCGGAAAGCGTCTATTCGAACGGCGTTCATGTTTTTGTCAACTGCGGAGACGATGCGGTCGTTCTGCCTTGCGGAATCCGTGTTCCCGCCCGCGACATTGCGGTGAAACTGTAAAAACTGCACACTTCCGGGGGAGTGCATCCTCC
>URNE01000178.1 GCA_900549045.1 uncultured bacterium
CGGAATTCGCGGGAAAATGCAAACTGGTTCCGATAGCCGCAGCGCAGAGATATTTCCTGAACCGAAAAATCCGAATTGGTCAGCAGAGAGGAAGCCAGATGCATCCGCTGCTCAATCAGATAACGCTTCGGCGTAATCCCGAGCTCCTGCCGAAAAAGACGGTTCAGAAAATCCGTGGAAATATGAAGCCGCGCCGCCACTTCGTCAAGACGGATTTCATCGGCAATGCCGCGTTCAAGAATATGAATCGCCTCCGCGAGACGGGGACTCGGCGCCGTCTTCGCCGCGCGTCCGATTTCCATCACCAGCTCCAGCGTCAAACCCGAAATGTGCGGAACGGTCTCCTCCGATTTTTCGCGCAGAAGCTGATAAAGCTCGTGAATCACGGACAGCAGGCGTTCATCGTTTCCGATGCGGATCACCGGTCTGGCAAAAATTCCCATTCCGGAAAGCTGGGAATGCACGAGCTGTCCGCTGATTCCGGCTGTGATCTTGCGGCAGTTCTCGCGAACCGTAAGGTTCTGCGCCGTTCCGGCGGGAAGAATCCACAGGTCATGCGGCTTGAGGATTGTACGCACCCCGTCCTGCTCAATCACCATCTGCCCCTCCAGGATGTATTCGAATTCCGTATTCGGAACGGACGTCTGGGAAAACTTGTAGCCGACGGGAAGAACAATCGGGCAATGCACGAAATCCGTCCACAGCGGAAGCATGTTGCGGCGTCCGTAATCCCAGACCGCGCTTGCCATGTGGAAACGGATTCCCTTGCGCGTCACTTCGCTCGGATACATCTCGTCAAAAGTCGGCTCGGCGGATTTTGTCATCGTCACACCGTCATGCGGATTTCGCCGGGAGTCCGTCCGGTCGCGTGTCTGATGATGCGGCAGAAATAATTGGAGTCGTTCCATCCAGAAAGCTCAGCGATGCGGTTCAGCGGATAACGAGTTTCACGCAGCAGCGAAACGGCCCGCTGCACCCGCAGCTGAAGCAGATAATCCGATGGAGTCATATTCATTTTGCGGCGGAACAGACGCAGTAGCGTCGTCCGCGACACCCCCAAACGTTCCGAAAGGGCGTTGATGTTCAGATTCGGGTTCGGGAAGTTCGAGCGGCAAATGCGGATTGCCTCCTGAAGCTGACGGTTCTCCAGGGTCTCTTCGCGGTTCGTTCCGCCGGCCGCGGCAAGAATATCCGACACCAGAACGACCATCTTGCGCCAGCTGTAAGGAGTCAGCTCCTGCAGCCATGCGTCTATCTCCTGAAAAAGTTCAAGCGGACACTCCCCCGCCGGGAAGGGAGCCGCGGGATAGCTGTACGACCGCATGAAATCCGCCGCGCCGGGTCCGTCAAACGCAACCCAGCGGTACTCCCAGTCCGGCGATGTCGAACGGAAAAAATGCTGTTCAAACGGAAGACGGTAGAAAAAATCGCCCTTGCGGATTCTGCAGGGAACGGCGCCGGGAGCGCACTCCATCTCGCCCTCCCCCGCGATGCACCAGTAGAACTGAACAAAGGGCTTTTCCCCGGGCGGGATCGCCTCGAAACTGCCCTGCGCCCGCCGGAAATGTCCCGTCGAGCGCACGTAAAACGGCAATGCGACGTTCGGAAACGAATTCAGTTCCGGACGATGCAGGGAGCTGAGAACCGTAAAGCCGTTCCAGTTCATTCCGCTCCTCAGAATTTCAGAGTCAGCAGACCGGCGCGCGGAATTGCGACCTTCATGCAGCCCGCTTTGAGTTCGCCCACGGGAGCGGGACGTCCCAGCGCGTCAAACGCTTCTGCCGACGCCGGGGCTGCCGCAAGGTCCAGATAAAGCTCCGAACGCTCGGTCGCATTGACGATGTGGCACGGCTTGCCCGCATCGCACGCGACTTTCACGATCTGTCCGTAATTGTAGACCGCGATCACCTTCTCCTTCGCCGTTTCCGACGAAACGATCGGGTAGTTCAGCTCCGGGTGATACGGCTTCAGATATCCGTGCAGCAGGACATCGCGGTGCTCGATGCAGAAGTTCAGCCAGAAACGGAGCATCCGGCGGTGTTCTTCCGGAATCACTTCCAGTTTCACGGAAATCTGCGGTACGCTGAACAGAACATTCAGCAGCTGAAGCGCCGCGACTTCCGCCGATTCCGCGCAGTTCCATTCGAGCATGTCCGAATGAACCGCGGTCGTCCCCGTCGTCAGACGCAGGTCAAGCGTGCGGAGACGGTTTGAAAGCACATCCGCCGGGCAGTCCGATGCCCGGAACATATTCCCGTACTTGCGGATCGCCGGTCCGATATAGCTCTGGCGGAACTCAATCAGGACATCGGGCTTGATTGCGCGCAGACGGCGCATCGTGTCGGAGAGCAGAAGATCGACGGCCTCGGGCAGACACTTGATGTCACGCCCCGCGTAGTTCTCCGCAACCGCAGGATCTTCGCCGTCAAAACGCATCGTGTCGATGAAATCCAGTTTGAATCCGTCGATTCCCCATTCGCGCATGGCGTTTTCGTAGATATTGATCAGGTACTCGCGGACTTCCGGGAAGCGCGGGTCGAGAACCGCCGTGTTCAGCCCCTTACTTTCATAAAGATATTTTCCCTTGAAACGCTCATACGCCTTGCTGTGCTCTCCGACGAATGGAACCGAGAACCAGACGACGTATTTCATGCCGAGCTCGTGAATCTTCGCGACATGGGCGGGCATATCGGGGAAACGCCGCCTGGAAATCTCCCAGTCGCCGCAGAATGCGTAACCGCGCTTGTTGTCATCCGTCTGCCAGCCGTCGTCGACGATGATTCCCTTCATGCCGAACTCTTTCGCGAGAGCGCACTCGGCCTCCAGCTCCTTGTCGAAAACCTCCTGATGATAGCTGTACCAGGAGGAGTAAATCGGCTCGAATGCGGCAGCGGGCGCGGGCGACGGCTTGTATGCGGGCATGGCGGCGAACCAGTCGGAAACCGCGCGGATGGCGTCCGCATAGAATATTCCGCGCGTGTCAAAACGCAGTGTCACATCGTAGGAATGGAGCGGCGCTTCGGGGGCTGTGAAGAGTTCCGCGCGGCATTCCACATCGCAGCGTTCCTCGTGGACTCCGCCGTAAATTTTCACTTCGCGGATCGCCTCGGAAATCGCCATGGTGAACCGGTTCTGCCCCTTCTGGTTCAGAAACGCCATGATCGGCGCGGAGGAAGCGAGATTCGACTTGGTTTCGCACGACCAGTTCGGCGGAAGATAGCGGTTGTAGTTGACCATCGGCGCCCAGCGGGTCTGAATATCGACCAGCGGAATGAACCAGTGAAGGCTGAACTGCGGAGGAGGAAGCTCCCCTTCCGTTTCCAGATGCAGATGCACAAGCTCAAGCCCCGGCTCAAGCTCGGTTTTCGTGTGCTCAAGCTTCCACGCGGTTCCGAACTCTCCGGTTACCGCAATCTCTCCGACGGACGTCTGAATGTTCATGATATGAATCCTCGTTTTGTTTCAAGTTTTACAAGTACACTACTTCCGGATTCCGCTTGTGCAAGCGGACTTTTGTGCTATTTGCCGGACTTTTGTGCGATCCGGTCGAAATAATGACGCGAATCTCCGTGCTGATCCCACAGAATCTCCTCGCCGATCGACGCTATCCGCCGTGTAAGCCCGTCGCATGACTGCTGCGAATTCTCATCCAGACTCGGCTTGTTCGCATAGAGCTGATAGCCGCGGCGGTATGACGTATCCGTAACGTTCGGCATAATCACGTTCGCCCCGGCAAGCAGTCCGCGCTCGCGCCCGTCGTCCGAAAGAGCCTGAAGCGCTGTCGTCGATGCGATGTTCACGTCTTTCAGCAGCAGACGCGTGCAGGCAATCATGCGCAGTCCCCTTTCCAGATGTTCGCGCATGTACTCCGGCGTGAACGCGATCCCCTTCCCGAGCGGCGTGTCGGCATGCGGAATGTAAGGCCCCATGCCGATCATGTCCAGATCGAATTCCTCGAAAAAACGCAGATCCCGCACCAGATGATCCGTCGTCTGCCCCGGAAGACCGATCATGACTCCGGAACCGACCTGGTAATCCAGCGCGCGCAGTGAGCGGAGACACTGCCGGCGCGCCTCGAAATCATGAGTCCGGTCATTCGGATGAAGCTGATGGTAAAGTTCCGGATCCGACGCCTCGATCCGCAGCAGATAGCGATGCGCGCCGGCTTTTCGCCAGCGTTCGTAAACCGCGGGTTCCTGTTCGCCGCAGCAGAGCGTCAGCCCGACCCGCCCGTCCGTCCGCTCCATAATTTCACGGACGCAGGATTCGACGAATTCCGTAAATTCATCCGAAACGACTTCGCCGGACTGCAGAACCACGGAACCGTAATGGTGCTCGTACGCCCAGAGCGCGGAACCGACGATCTCCTCTTTGGAAATCCGATACCGCCTGAGATTGGAGTTCCCCGCACGGATTCCGCAGTAGAAACAGTTCTTCCGGCAGATGTTGCTGATCTCCACAAGACCGCGAAGACTCACCCGCGGCCCGATATGCCGCAACTTCACCTCATAGGCGGAACGGAACAGCGCAGACTGTTCCTCCGGATCCGTCAAGTCAAGAAGATGTTTCAGTTCCGCATCCGTCATCAGTCCACATCCTCGATCAGACCTCCGCCGAGCATGAGTTCTCCGTCGTAGAAAACGGCCGACTGCCCCGGGGTGGGCGATTTCTGTTCCTCGTAGAACGTCACCGCGACGGAACCGTCCGCATTCGGCGCGATCGAACCGGCCGTGCCGACGCCCATCGAACGGACCTTGATCCGCACGTCGCGCGGCGCATCCAGTGCCGGGATGCCGCTCCAGTTGAGGTCGGTGACGCGGATTTTCGTTTTCTTCAGCATCTCTTCCGGTCCGACGCAGACAATGTTCTTTTCGGGATCGACGCGCACCACGTAGAGCGGATGCTTCGCCGCCACGCCGAGCCCGCGGCGCTGCCCGATTGTGTAATTCCAGAAACCGCTGTGCGAACCGACGACCTTGCCGGTCTCGTCGACGATGTCGCCCTTTTCATCCGAACGCTGGAGAAGTTCGCGGTAGTCGCCCGAATAAAAATCCTGGCTGTCCGGCTTGTCGCTCACCGGAAGCCCGTTTTCCGTCGCGATCCGGCGGATTTCCGATTTGCAGTGTTCTCCGAGCGGGAAAAGCACGTTTGCAAGCTGATTCTGCTTCAGACGATAGAGAAAGTAAGACTGATCCTTCGCCGGATCCACCGCGCGCAGAAGCTGAAAGCGTCCGTCCTGTTCGCGCAGACGCACATAGTGTCCGGTTGCGAACTTTTCGAATTTGATTCCCGCGCGCTTCGCAACGAACGGGAGAACGCCGAATTTCACAAGGCTGTTGCAGCGGATGCACGGATTCGGCGTACGCCCCGCGCCGTACTCTTCCTGAAAGTTCTCAATGACGATTTTTTCGTATTCCGACGAGCAGTCGAACACATGGTACGGGATGCCGATCGTCTCCGCGACCGCCCGGGCGCTCTCGATATCCTCTTTCTCATCCGGACCGTAACACGCATTGCGGTGTCCGCCCTTCCACGGATTCTTTCCGCTCCAGATCGCCATTGTCGCTCCGGTCACATCATGCCCGGCCTGCTTCAGCAGAAGTGCGGCGACTGCGGAGTCGACCCCGCCGCTGAGTCCAACAAGTATCTTCATTCTTTGC
>URNE01000179.1 GCA_900549045.1 uncultured bacterium
TCTGAAAAAAATCCGCCGCGAATTCGGAATGTCGATCCGTTCCCCGCGTTTCAACCAGGTTCTCTTCGGCGCGCTCGGCGACCTTTTCGCGCGCTCCGGCCTGGACAAAGACTCTTTTGACAAATCCGCCGGACTGATCGTCGGAAGCCGTCTCGGCCCCGTCGGCATGGTCTCCGCGTTCCAGGATGAAATTCTCGATTATCCGGAAGATCAGGTAATGGCGGGAACCTTTGCCAATTCCGTCCACAACGCCCCCGCCGGAGCGGTGACGGTTCTTCTGGACGTCCGCGGCCCCGCATTCAGCGTCATGGGATTCGAAGACATGCTGGAGCAATCCCTCAATCTCGCCGAACTGAATCTGAACGCCGGAACATGCCCGGAGATTCTGGTGATGTTCGGAGAAGAAAGCTCAATTATCGGCGATGCGGTCAAGGAGGTTTACGCTCCGTTCGACAAGGAGTCCGCCGCGGCGTTCCTTCTCTCCGCGGATCCGCAATATCCGGAATTCCGCACCGAAGGCATTTCCGACTACCACACGCTCTTCACGGCCAACATCCGCTGACATGTAAAGCCCCCGGCGGTCTCTCGGACTCCCGGGGGCTTTACTCTCTGAAAAATCAAGATTTCTCCTCACTCGCGGATGATCTGTCCGTTGTCCTCTGCCTCCTCGTTATCAGGAAGTAAACGCTCCACCACTCCCTGTTCCATGAAAAGATGCCGTTCCAGACAATAACCATGAGCAATTTTAACGACGACTCCGGGCAGAATCATGGATACCATGGAGAATCCGCTTCGCCACGTGCCGCGCAGAACCGCCATTTTCTGTTCGTGCGGACTTCTTCCGGCTGCACAGGTATTGTTCCCGATCCAGCTGGCATTGTTTCCGGGTGCGCCTGATCAGATATGACCGTTCCGGATCATTTCCGTAACCCGGACGACCTCAAACGCCTCTTCCGGCTTCACCGGATATGGAGCACCCTCCGCCAAAGTCCGATAAACGACCTTGTAGAAATCATCAACCGCAAGCCCCGACTCCGGAGCAACCGGCCGGGTCTCTTCAATCCAGACGATCGGCTTGTTTGCTCCGAAAACACCCTCGTTCGGCGGAGTGGCATCGGAAGCGGGTTCCGCAGGTTCCGTCTTTTCCATATCCGCATACTTGACCTGAATCTCTTTTTCGTCCTGCGAAATCAGCGTCCCGCGCGTTCCGTAAACCGCATAGACCGGAGATGGAATTGCAACGCCGCCGGAGACTTCGATATCCACGACAATTTTATTCGTGCCGCGCAGAACCGCTTTGAAATGATCCTCCGCATCTCCCATTGCGGCAACAAGACGCAGGTCGCTCCAGACCGATTCCAGCGGAGCGTGAATGAACTGAAGCGCGTGGTCAATCAGATGCGGGCCCCAATTGTTGAGCTGTCCGCCGGCGCACGATTTCAGAGCCTGCCAGTCGGCGCGGCGCTGATAGTTGTGACGGCAGAGTTTGATTTCATAGATGTCGCCCAGAATTCCTTCCCTGATAATCTCCTGCACCTGCTGAAAACACGCTTCGAATCTGCGGTTCTGGCGGCAGAACATCTTTCCCGGATGACGGTCGGAAACCTCTTTCAGCTTCATCGCTTCGGCATAGGAAATCGCGATCGGCTTTTCCGCGATGAGATGTTTTCCGGCTTCCAGAACCTGAATGTCAAACTTCACATGGTCGCGCGAACGTACCGCAACGGCGACGAGTTCAATCTCCGGGTCGGCCAGCATCTCCTCCGGAGAAGAGTAGGCTTTGCAGGCGGGATACTTTTTCTGCATCTGAGCCATGCGTTCAGGCAGAATGTCATAGCATCCTGCGATTTCATAACATCCGGAACAGCGGTCTATTTCATGCGTGTGCATTCCCCAGCCCGCGCGCCCAAGTCCCCAGATTGCAACTTTGATCTTTTTCATTTTCTGTTACTCCATAATTGCTTTCAGCTCTGTGATGCTGATTTTCAGATCTTCCAGAGGTTCCCGCAGATGCGTGTCGTGCTCAACGAAAACCCATTTCCTATAGTTTTTCTCTTTCAGGAGCCGTGCGGTTCCCTGCCAGTCGATCATCCCCGGACGGTTGCCGCCGCCGAGTTCGCAGAAGCGCAGACGCTCCCACCAGCGGTCGAGACCAATCGATTCATCCTTGACAAAAACATCTTTGAAATGAATCGCAGCAAGACGGTCGAAGTACCGTCCGGCGGTTGCGCAGACGTCTCCGCCGGCAGCGGCAAGATGTCCGATATCCAGAAGCAGCTTTGCCTCCGGAACCTCTTTCAGGAAGAAATCCAGTTCCTCCTGATTCTCAATCCGCGAACCGAGATGATTGTGCAGGGCCGCGGAAATTCCGTATTTTGCACACGCCCGGCAGAAGTTGCGGGAACGGCGGATGAAGGAATCCATCTCCACATCCCGCCCGCAGTCGCCGGGAGTGAGCCAGATGTAATCTTTCCCGAACGCGCAGCTCCATTCCATATTCTGTTCCAGACGCGGACCGCGGCAGGTTGCAAAATCCATGCCGGCGCAGTGAAACGTCACCGCACGGTTTACGGCCTCACAGGTATCGGCGGCTTCCAGCCGCTCAATCCCGCTGTACCCCAGCTGTTTGAGATTTGCAAGACGTTCTTCAAGATCAAAAAGTCCGCCTTCATAAACGTTCATGCCGTAATCGGCTATTCCGTATTTCATTTCAGGTCTCCCGATGGTTGATTATCCTTCATAAGATCCGCGCAGGTCGTGAATTTCCAAACGGCGTTCAAGTTCCTCTTTGTTCAAATCTACGGATGAGGTTCATGTGCGGGACGCTGTTTAACTAGTTCAAACGGCTGCTTGCGGCTCTCTTCCTGCGCCCGGCGGGAAGGAGATTTTATCAGAACCTCAATCCGGTTCAATCCGGGTTTCAGAAACTTTCTGACATCGGCGCGGAAGCGGGTGAACATATTTTCCGACCGTCCAGCGAATTCGCCGTTGATCCGGACTTCGCCGAACGTATCAATCGAGTCGATATTCAGGAATATGACTTTGGATGCAAGAAATTCCGGTTTCAGTTCAAACTCTTTTGCAAAAATCCAGTCGCACTCATGAACCCACTGAACGGCATTTTCGTTCAGCCCGATACAGGGATCCGGAATCAGCCCGGAATCCAGAAGAGCGGAATAGTTGTCGCCCGGCAGTTGAACCGGAATCTCCGGAATACCCTTCCGGCCGCAGGATAAACGCCACTCGGATGCAAGGTCAAATCTCATCCGTTTATTCTCCTTTTGAAATGATGAATGTATATGAACCTTACGCGACCGGATGTTTCTCCGCACCCGGAAGAATCACATCTGCGGAACAGCCCGCGGGAATGGAAACCTCAAGTTCCACTTTGTCTCCGTTCCGTTTCCACTCGGAACGAATCTCCCCGAACGGGGATTTATGACTTGCTTTCACCCAGTCAAGCGCTTCGGGGAAGCGCGGATGAATGATGACATGACGGAATCCCGGAGCTTCCGGATCCGGCGCAATACCGCCCCAGTACTGATAGAAGAATGCGCTGAAATCTCCAAATGAAGGATGATTCAGCGACTCCGTTCCATCCCACTGTTCCCACAACGTCGTTTCGCCGTTCGCGACCCGGCAGGCATACCCGGGAAATTCCGGCTGACAGAGCATTTTCATTGCGTAATCAGCATACCCGTATTCCGCAAGCATCCGGAGAACATATTTTGAACCGGGCATTCCGAAATCAATCTTGAAATCATTGTTCTTGACCGTTTCCGCAAGCGCTCTCGCCGCAGATGCGCGGTTTTCTTCCTCAACAAGTCCGTAATACAGCGGACACGCCTGCGCGACCTGACAGCCGTTTGCATAGACTCCGTTCCCTTTGTGGAAACGGGCGTTGAACGCCGTACGGATCTTCTCCGCCAAACTCATGTAATACGACACATCATCTTCATAGCCAAGAAGATGCGAGACTTTTACGAAGAGTTCGCAATCGGCATAATATACCGCAGTGCAGAGAAGCGCGCGCGGCGCCATCTCCGGCGAATCCTTCTGCCGCCAGGGGTGTACATGTTCGCGCTTCGGATGGCACCAGTCGCCAAGTCCGAAATCAAGAATGTATCCTTCCGCTCGGCTCGCACAGTACGCCAGATAACGCTTTGCTGTCTCATAATTTTCTTTCAGCGGCGTCAGATTCCCCGTGTAGAGATAAATATACCACGGGACAAACAGGCATGCGCTCTCCCATAAGGGGCCGCTCTCCCAGGTGAAGTTGTCCACCGGAAGAGGCGGAATCACTCCGTGTATGCAGCCGTTCGGTCTCTGGTCATCCTGAAAACAGCGGAGCCACTGAGCGTAATTTTCCGCCGCGCTGTAGTTGTAAAGTCCCGCTTCGCCGATCCAGAAAGCGTCTCCGCTCCATCCGCACTTTTCCCGATGCGGACAGTCCGTCGGAATCCCGACGAAGTTGCTGATGAACGACCGGCGGAAACAGTGCTGCAGCCGGTTCAGCACCGGTTCGGAACACTCAAAGGAACCGGCGGATTCAAACGCCGAGTGAACAACGCATCCTTCCACATGCTTCAGCGTCACTGTTTCCGGCATGCTGATCTTAACGTACTGGAAGCCGTGATAGTTGAAACGCGGCGCCCAGACTTCATCGCCGTTTCCGCGCAGAATGTAATGATCTGTCTGAAATTCCCCTTTGGTGAAAATCGCGATTCGTTCCTGATCGACGTCTCCGTTTTCCGCCAGACGCTCTCCGTAATGCAGAACGACTTCCGCTCCGCGGGCTCCGCTGACGGTGATTTTCACCCAGCCGGCGAAGTTCTGTCCGAAATCACAGACGGTGTCTCCTGTACCTTTCAGAGTCCATGATTTTTTCACCGGAAGAATCTGCATGACCTTGCATGGCGGCATGGTCTGCTCTTCCAGCTCACCTCCGGGTCCGGCGACAATGCCGCAGTTCAGCCAGCCGCAGTCGTCGTATTCCGGCGTGAGCCAGCCGTCCAGTTCCAAACGTGCGTCGTAAGTCTCTCCGTTGCGGACTCCGCCGGAAACCAGCGGGCCCGATGATGTGACCTTCCACGAAGAATCTGTCCAGAGATACGGTTTTCCGTCCAGCTCCAGCTGAAGCAGCATCCGCGGATAATTCGGGAATATGAATTGCGGAGCGTTGTACCATCCGTTGCCGAGAACCGCACCGACGACGTTTTCCCCCGGATGCAGCAGCTCCGTTACATCATAGATAACGTATCTGAGACGCTTTGTGTAATTTGTCACCGCCGGATCCAGCACGTGGTCGCCGACTTTTTTCCCGTTGAGATACAATTCATAGAACCCGACTCCGCAGATGAGGATGCGGGCGTTTCCGGATTTTTCCGGAAGCGTGAACACCCGGCGGAAATACGGAGCCGCGCGCAACTCGCACTCCTGGATCAGGAGATGCGCATTCGGCAGACTGACCCACTGAGCCCGCCAGTCCGGATTTTCTTTTCCGTATGCAGTCATTTCAAAACACCCTTTTATTTCACTTCAAGAATCCGGAAATCCACATTGTCGAGCCAGATCTTGCCGCTCTCCTTCTCCGGAGTAAAGAATTGAAGTTTCAGAAGATGACA